>JAZUHV010000249.1:0-6225 GCA_045641925.1 Butyrivibrio sp. | reverse complement strand
CTTTGGAAGCATGCCCTTAACAGCGTGCTCGATAACTCTTTCAGGATGCTTTGCTAACATTTCTCTTAAAGTGGTTTCCTTTAAAGATCCTACATAATCAGAATGTCTGTAGTAAATCTTCTGATCTAACTTCTTACCGGTTACCTTAATCTTTTCAGCATTTACTACGATTACGTAATCTCCGGTATCAATGCTTGGGGTGTAAGTTGGCTTATTCTTTCCGCGAAGAACCTTAGCAACTTCTGCAGAAAGGCGGCCTAATGTATATCCTGTAGCATCAACTACGTACCATTTTCTTTCGATTGTTGATGGACTAGCCATAAATGTCTTCATTGGTTGACCTCCTATAGTCTTATAAACAAATAATTATAATCCTTCGTCACATACAACCGGGCTAATGGATGCATGAACTTTAGATTTTTCTGTGACGCTTGGAAAGAGTCAGCCAATGTCCGGAGCCGACTAGTCGCCACACTGTTCGATTATATAGCAACAGATTTACAGTGTCAAATACTTTCTTGAGATTTTTTCACAATTTTACTGAGCAAAAATCTCCCACGGCATAACATCTGCCCAGCCGGTTGTGTCAAAGCTTGCACGGATATAATCACACAGAAAATTCAATTTATCGTTCAAATGCTGACGCTCTTTCACATCGATGTATACGCCTTCATCTTGCACAAAATATCCGTACATGGCAGCGCCATAGATTTCTGCCATATCCTCCCCCACATTCACAGTGGAATACGAGCTTACAAACCAGTCCCAATATTCATATGCCGGTTCATAATCCGCATAGTTTGGATAATCATTACTGTATTCGAAGCCGACCGGATTATATTCCAGCCAGTCATCCTTTTCGAATTCGAAGTTTGGAATGTAATTAGAAGCATTTGTAAGGCGGGTTTCTATCAGATGCATCAGCTCATGATTCAGTTTATCATACATAGCATCATCGGTTGTCAGATCAATCACAATAATACGACGATGGTCTAATGTCGTGGCGAACCCACCAGCCACAGGAAGCATCCCCTCCTCATTACTGGTTACTCCATTTGTTATAAACAAATCGAGCTCTTCCACATCACCATTCAGCAGCTGATTAAGAAAGTTCTCCGGATACACACTTAGAATGCGGTCTATTGCATTCATCATACGAAGTGTTTCACCTACATCGGTCAAGCGCTCTAAATGAAATCCACTAATTTCTTCTGGAACCTGATCTGCAATATATAAATGCACTCCATAGGTTTGATAAAATCCGTCCGCACGGTCATACAGTTCCTGAAATTCCGTCAGGCTTGCCTCCGGAATGACAAATACATCCTCTTCTTGTGTCGAATTAGTTTCCGGTTCATAGGTATCTGGCGTATTTCCACTCTTTATTGCCTCTGTTGCATCCCACAAAAGCAGCTGCATTTTATAATTTTCATCCATAAGAGTGAAGCAATAATACAAGGTATCCGGAAGCGGGTGTACTTCCATGACATATTGTTCCCCAAATTCCAAGCTATCATGGACCCATTCGGTCTGATTGACATTATATTTACCAATCTTCTGATGGGTATCCATATCATAAATATAGGACTCGGTTCTAAAATGAGTCGATTCTGTATGGTTCACATAAATTTGGTGTCCGTCTAACGAACAACCCATTACGAAATTATCATAGCCCGGCAATTCGATTGCATTTGCCACAAGCTCGTTTTCCTCTATATCAATTTTATATACCTGATGTTCGTCATAATTATTCAAATACAGGGGAAGCATATTTGCGCCCCCATAAAAAGATGGTGTCCCATCCGGGCATTCGAAGTCAAACTCCTTCACCAGCTCCAGATTCTCATCATAAAATTGCACGAGATTCTTTTCTGTATTGTTCTTTATAATATAGCCCTGGGTTACGGAAATATAAGCATCCCCATATAGTGTACCGATTGTCTTACCGGTTTCCAGATCATACACCACATATCGCTCATATGCTTCCATTACCTCCGCGCCACCATAGGTGAACAAGCGAAGGACCAGTCGATTCTTTCCAATAACACTTACAAAATCACAGCCACAATCTTCTGCATCATTCTCTGCCAGAATTGTCTCCACGTCTGCCATATGATACAAATCCTGGTTATCCTTATAATGATGTCGCTCGGATAAATGCAGTGGATCCCCCTCTGCGGTTTGCGATTCCTCTTCCTGCGGGGTCGTGTCTTCCTCCGTTTGATCGACTGGCTTGGTTGGCATCGGAGCTGGTGCAGGTTTCATAAGGAAACATCCCGTCAAAGACAGCACCATAACCATCGTTATTAATAAACAAATTGCCTTTTTATTTTTCATAGTGTCTCCTTACTACATCTCAATCGGTGGTTTTTCGCCCAGTTCCGGATACCAGATTTTCATCAGCGTTAGGCCCTTTGCTGGTGCTGTTGGCCCTGCCTGAAAACGGTTTCCGCCCTCGATTGCCCTGCGAACATCCTCCCGAGTCATCTGACCATGGCCCACCCGAATCAGAGTTCCGGCAATAATACGTACCATATTATATAAGAAACCATTTCCAATCACGCGAATGGTAATCACCGGTCCATCTTCAAGAACATCCAGTGCATATACGGTTCGATGTTTATCCTCCACCTGCGTAGCTGCTGCACAAAATGCGC
Organism: Butyrivibrio sp.; assembly: GCA_045641925.1. Classification (GTDB taxonomy): domain Bacteria; phylum Bacillota; class Clostridia; order Lachnospirales; family Lachnospiraceae; genus Eshraghiella. Next base: position 3,568 of record JAZUHV010000249.1, on the reverse strand, counting down.
TAAAATCATGCGTGCCCACAATCTCCTTGGCAGCCTCCCGCATTGCCCCTACATCAAAGGTTCCATAATCGAAATGGGTATAAAGTCGATACTTTGGATTCTCAAATCGGTCGTGGTAAATCTGATATTCATACATTTTCACACAATCGGTATGCCTCGGGTGAAACTCCGGTGCCACCTCACTGGATTCCTGAATACGAATATCCCATGGAAGCTTTGCATTCAACGCATAAGAAATTTTCTCTGCCGGCATACGCGTTTTTACATCAAATACAGCCACATTGCCCATTGCATGTACCCCTGAATCTGTGCGGCTGGCTCCAATCAATGCAATTTCCTCCCCAAACAGATTCCGTATGCATTCCGTCAGTCGTCCTTCCACGGTCACAGCATTGGGCTGTACCTGCCATCCACAATATGCAGTTCCATCATATGCTACACGCAATAAAACTCTCATATTACTCTTTCTACAGGGTAATCCACTGCAGAATGGTTCCATCCATTGGAATCATCGGCCATAAGATTTTTCCTGCAATCATAATCAATAAATAAACCAATAAAATACTATAGGCAACCGCATCACGGGAATGATATTTAAGCGGGTGCAGTTTAGTTCTGCCATCGCCACCATGGTAGCATCGCGCTTCCATCGCCTGCGCCAGATCGTTGGCACGTCGCATCGCAGATATAAACAATGGCACCAAAAGTGGTACAGCTGCGCCAATCTTCTTAAATAGATTGCCGCTTTCAAAATCCGCGCCACGTGCTTTTTGCGCCTTCATAATCTTATCCATCTCTTCCATTAAAATTGGAATAAATCGAAGTGCAATGGACATCATCATCGCAATTTCATGCACTGGGAAATGGATTACCTTCAAAAATCGGAAGGATTTCTCCAAACCATCGGTCAGATCATTTGGTGTGGTGGTCAATGACATCAGAGATGACCCCATAATCAGATACACCAATCGTATTCCCATATAAATTGCCACGCGAATGCCTTCTAAGGTAATTGTAAATCGCCAAAGCTCCACCAGCGGTGTTCCTTCTGTGAGGAACAAATTAAAGCTCATGCTTAAAATCAAAATGATAAGAATCGGACGTAAGCCCTTCATCATATATCGAATCGGCACCCCCGAAATGCCTATACAAAGGAACATAAAAAATGTCGCCCATAAATAGGTTGCCGGATTATCAGCCACAAACAACGATACAATAAATATAAGTGTTCCCAGCATTTTTACACGCGGGTCCAATCGATGAATCGGCGAGTCTTTGGGATAAAATTGTCCAAGTGTAATATCTTTTAGCATAATCCCTTCTCCGCACGAAGTGCCTGCAGAATGCTTTCGCAGCCTTCAGCAATCGTTGCTGCGGTCACGTCCACCTTCATACCTCTTTCCTGCAGGGCATTCATTATATATGTAATCTCCGGAGCAGCAAGTCCTATGACTTCCAGTTCCTTATAATGTTTGAAAACTTCTTTTGGCGTGTCATCATATACCAGTTCACCCTGATTCATTACCAGCAGGCGATCCACATATTTGGCTACATCCTCCATACTATGAGACACCAAAACAACAGCCATACCAGTCTCCTCACGCATTGCCTGAATCATATCCAGAATCTCATCGCGTCCGCGCGGGTCCAACCCGGCAGTTGGCTCGTCCAGGATCAGATATTCCGGACGCATCGCTAAAACACCGGCAATTGCCGCACGACGCTTCTGTCCGCCAGACAAATCAAATGGAGAAGCCTCATAAAGCTCCTGTGGAAACTTTACCAATTCCAGAGCCTCTTTGGCCTGCACGATGCACTCTTCTTTTTTTAATCCTAAATTCTTAGGCCCGTAGCAAACATCCTTTAATACCGTATCTTCAAACAGCTGATGTTCTGGATACTGAAATACCAAACCAACCTTTTGACGCAGAGTCTGTAATTTAAATCCCTTGCCCCAAATATCCTGACCATTAAATAATATGGTGCCGGTTTTCGGACGCAATAAGCCATTACACATCTGTGTCAATGTGGATTTCCCGGATCCTGTATGGCCTATCAGGCCAACAAATTCACCACTTTTAAGGGTTACGGACACATCTTTTAATGCCTGCTTTGCAAACCCTGAATCCTCTCCGTATATGTAATTGACATTCCTGATTTCTAATGGCATAAGGCCTCAACCAATTCCTCTCGTGTCAAAATATCCTCCGGCAAATCTACGCCGGCTTTTCTGAGTTCATAAGCAAGTTCCGTTGGCTGCGGAACATCCAGTCGCAGTTCTCGCATCTGCTCTACCCGAGAAAATATTTCTCTGGGATTTCCGGACATCACAACTTTTCCATGGTCCATGACAAATACACGGTCCGCCAAAATTGCCTCGTCCATATAATGCGTTATCAAAATTACCGTCACGCCTTCCTTTCGGTTCAATTCCATGACATTTTCTATCACTTCCCTGCGTCCGTTTGGATCTAACATTGCGGTCGGTTCATCCATAATAATACATTTCGGTTTCATTGCCATAACACCCGCGATAGCTACGCGCTGTTTCTGTCCACCGGAAAGCTTACTCGGCGAATGATGCATATATGCAGTCATTCCCACCTTATCCAAGCAGTCCTGCACACGCTCCCAGATTTCCTCTGAAGGCACACCCAGATTCTCTGGACCGAAGGCGACATCCTCATCCACAATTGTTCCAATAATCTGATTATCCGGATTCTGAAATACCATTCCAGCGGTTCTTCGAATCTCCCAAAGATTTTCTGCACAGTCTGCATCCATCTCATCGATGTATACAGAGCCCTCAGTCGCCTTTAGAAGCACATTAAAGTGTTTGGCAAGGGTAGACTTACCAGAACCATTATGGCCCAAAATGGCGATAAATTGGCCCTCCTCGATGGTCATATCCACACCATTGACGGCGGTAAAAGTATTTTCAACCTCGCCGTTCTCATCTTCCTGAACATAATTATGTTTTAAGTTTTTCACTTTAATCATATTGCTCATGCGTTCATACATCCTTATGCAAGACACTTTGATGAATATTATAGCATCGATGAACGAATTGGTGCAAGATATCGGGTGACATCCATTTGGGGCAAAAAAAGACGAGTGTCATTAGACACCCGTCCTTAAATGTGATTGAAATTAAACTAATTCAAGTAAAACTTCCATTGCAGCATCACCCTTACGCTGGCCAATCTTTACGATTCTGGTGTAACCACCATTGCGGGTAGCGTACTTAGGTGCGATTTCGTCGAATAATACATCAACAACATCAACTGTCTTGGTGTTCTTCTTCTTACCAGCAGCTTCGGTAGGAACTTCGGTAACATTGTAAAGAACCTTCATCATCTGTCTTCTTGCATGAAGTCTGGATGGAGCATCCTTCTTGATGGTCTTCTCAACGTTGGTATACTTCGTTACCTTCTTACCATCAACAACTTCCTTTACTCTCTTACCGTCTTTATCCTTCTCGGCTACTCTAGCGGTAACAGTAACAGTTTCGAAGTTATCCTTCTCCTTAACTGCTAATGCGATCAGACCCTCAGCAACCTTACGAACT
>JAZUHV010000248.1:0-5661 GCA_045641925.1 Butyrivibrio sp. | reverse complement strand
GTCTTAATTGCTTCCTGTCCAAGAGAAGCACCTACTACCTGTGCAGAGATCTGGGTCAATTCTACAGGCATTGCACCGATACGGATATAAGTAGCTAAGTTCTTAGCTTCTTCCATACCTGCCATACCTTCAATGACACCGGATCCACCGGTAATTGGAGACTTAACCGTTGGTACGGATACGAACTCACCATCGTAATAAATAGCAAAGGTCCAGTTCTTTTCCTTCGCAAGCTTGGTTGCATCAGCAAACTTCTGCGTAGCGGAGTCATTTAACTTGAAAGAAACGACTGGCTCGCTGCTCTGATTATCTGCTCTCTGATATACAGCCTGCGCATCTACAATATCAGAACCGGTAACAATGACACTACCATCTTCAATCAGATCCTCGATTGGTCTGTCTAACTTGTAACCAATGCTCTCTAAGTTACCATCTTTATCATAGTGATAATAAGAATAATTGGTCTTTAAATTATCACCTTCACCGGTCTTCTCCAAAATGAAGTATAATGCACCCGGCTTACCGAGCTTAGTTAATACATCCTCTGCATCATCTGCACCAGGGATTTCGATGGTTACACGATTGTTTGCTAATTCAGGATAAACATTTGCGCCATCATAATCGCTGACACGCTGTGTCATCTTGTAAACAACGTCATCCATTTCCTGAGCAGTAGTACCTGCAGGAGCCTGATAAGTTACGGATACACCACCGGCCAAATCAAGACCCAAAGTAATGTTCTGTGCTGCGCCCTGCTTGCTCTTGCCGAAGCCAAATACTGTAGCGTAAACCATTGCGCCAAGAATAGCTACGAATGCAAAGCAGGCAACAATTTTCTGCCATGTTTTCATTTTTAAATTCCTCTTTTTCTTTTTATAAATAAATATTTTAAGCTACGAAACGTCTTTGTGGAGCCTCTTCATCATCCGATTGCAATCGGAAATGAAAGATTCCCTGTCTAACCTTACTTTCTGAAACAAACATTTTGCACAGAATGTCAAAAAGATGGACAATCCACTCTTCACCCTCTCTCGCTCTGCATTGCAAAAGTTTGGTATTCATCTCTGTGCGGTTGTGGTCGCGAAGCAGTGCTTCCTGTTCCTCTGGTGTGGAGTGTTCCCCATTCAAATCACCAATTGTTACCTCTGTAGACAATGGGACGTCCTTAGTCTCATTATCTTCGGTGGTATCTGTCGTATCCTGCTTTGTGTCTGCTGGTGTTTCCTGTATTTCTTTGGAAGAAACCTCTTCTTTCGCAGAATTGGAGCATCCAATGCAAAGAATACTTATCAGAATAGCAGACATCGCCACTGCGAGCCACTTACGAATTTGTCTTATGAAGTTGTTAGCAATGAACGGAAATGTCTCCATAGTCAGCTGCTTCGACTCCCTCATCTGCCAATGCGCACTTAATCATAATTGCGCATTCGATTCTCTTACGCTGTAATTCACAACCAATTTCATATGGTTCGTTAATATTGTGGTTAAAATTGTAGGCATTGGCAGCGCAACCACCGCTACAATAGAACTTACTAAAGCAGTTCTTACACTTTTCTTTACTATAAACATTGCAGGCATTAAAGGTCTTTCTAAGGCCTTCCCCTTCTGCAGTGATACCATCAAATACGTTACCAAGCAGATGCTCTTCCTGGCCAACAAACTGATGACAAGGGTAAAAATCGCCCCAAGGCGTTACTGCAAGGTACTCCGTACCGCAGCCGCAACCGGACAATCTTTTATATACACATGGTCCCCCGGTTAAATCCACCATAAAGTGGAAGAAATTAAACCCGCGGCCTTCCTTTTCACGCTTAATCATTTCCACCGCAAGCTTATCATACTGCTCACAAATAGTTGGAATATCTTCTGCCTTCAGCGCATAATCCTCGGTATCTGCCGCAACAACCGGCTCCACAGAAATCTGTTTAAAGCCCTGATCTGCCAAGGATAAAACATCCTCACAGAAATCCAGGTTATTATGTGTAAAGGTTCCGCGAACATAATAATTCATCTGATGACGGGAATCTGCCATTTTATGGAACTTTGGCATAATAAGATCATAGCTTCCCGCACCATTTCTGAATGGTCTCATCAAATCATGAACTTCCTTACGTCCGTCCACAGAAAGCACCACATTGCCGCATTCTTTATTAACAAAGTCCATCACCTCATCGTTCAGCAAAACACCATTGGTGGTCATTGTAAATCGGAACTTTTTGTCATGTGTCTTTTCCAGTTCACGGCCATAAGCTGTAATCTCTTTCACAACCTCAAAGTTCAGCAATGGCTCCCCACCGAAGAAGTCCACCTCCAGATTCCTTCTCATTCCGGAATGTGCAACCAGGTAGTCCAATGCCTTCTTGCCGACCTCTGCCGTCATCAACGCTCTTCTACCATGATATTCACCCTCTTCAGCGAAGCAATACTTACAGGCCAGATTGCAATCGTGTGCAATGTGAAGGCACATTGCCTTAACAATATTGTCCTCTTCCTTACGCTTGGTGAAGTCTTCAATATAACTTTCGTAGATGTCCTGGGTAAATAAGCTTTCCGAATCCTTTAATTCCTGAACCTCTGCATAGGCCTCGCGAATATCCTCTTCGGAATATTGTTCCTTTAAGCGGGCAACGATTGTCTCTAAATCATGTTCCTCAAAAAGTGGAATCAAATCATAAGTCACGTCATCCACAACGTGCACAGCCCCGCTATTTACATCCAGAACAATGTTATACCCATTATTCTTATACTGATGTACCATAAATCACTCTCAACTCTTTCTAAATCTGTCCAAACACAACAATAGAGAGTGCTGCCATTTCCATAACAGCACTCCCTTAATTGATGTATTCAGATTCTGATCTTACTTCTGCTCGCAGCTCTGATTTCCTACAGTGCAGGAAGTCTTGCATGCTGACTGACAAGAAGTCTGGCACTCGCCACAACCACCCTTCTTAGTGGTTTCCTTCAGATTCTTGGTATTGATTGTCTTAACGTGCTTCATTTTGAAACAACCTCCTTAAGATTTTCTTGCTGTAGTATAGCACAATCGCATAGAATTTGCAAGATATGTAGACAGAGACCACGAATACAATCTTTTATATTTTTTAATAAATACTACTTGCAATCATTGGCTCAATGTGATAATATCAATTCGTTGCTGATTACAGCACCTAATATTCGCAGACGTGGCGGAATTGGCATACGCGCTAGACTAAGGATCTAGTCCATATTGCTTGGGTGCGGGTTCAAGTCCCGCCGTCTGCACTTCAAACCTTGAGTTTTCTCAAGGTTTTCTATTACGCAGCAATGGCGGAATTGGCATACGCGCATGATTCAGGTTCATGTCCATATTACTTGGGTGTGGGTTCAAGTCCCACTTGCTGCACTAAAAAAGACAAGCGATTTTGCTTGTCTTTTTTGATTCTTATTTCAAAAACTTTTCCACAACCTTCATCAACAGCTCTGGGCGAATCGGCTTGCTGACATAATCGTCAAACCCTGCTTGCATATACTCCTCTCGCACACCGGAGATTGCATTTGCTGTCAATGCCACAAACGCGGTGCCTTTACAATTCTCGAAGTTCCTTTCTCGAATCTGTTGCAGGGTCTCAATGCCGTCCAGTTCTGGCATCATATGATCCAAAAGAACAATATCAAAGTGCTCCTTCTCTACCAATTCAATGCAGGCCTTACCACTTTCGCAAAGAGTTACCTGCGCATTAGTTGGCTTCAAAAGTCCCTTTGCCACTCTCAAGTTCACCGTATTATCATCTACAACCAAAATTTTTGCCTGACTAGCATCCATTGAACCCGTAGCGGACGAATGGTTCTTTCCTTCTTTCGCATCCGTTTCTTCCAAAACCTCATGGATAATTTTCTGAGGAATGGTTGCTGTAAAGGTAGAGCCACTGCCGTAAACGCTTTCTACGCAAATGTTGCCCCCCATATACTGAACAAACTTCTGCGTAATTGCTAATCCAAGTCCGGTTCCTTCGATGTTTTTATTTTTCTTTCCATCCGTGCGAACAAAGCTGTCAAACAATGTTTCCATATCTTCTTCTCGAATACCAATTCCGGTATCCTTGACAGCAATTTCCATATCAAAGCAGTCCTCTTTGCGGTTCAGTGCATGCACAATCAGTTCCACCCTACCGGCATGCGTATACTTGACTGCATTATTTAACAGATTAACCATAATCTGGCGAATGCGATTTTCATCGCCATACAACACCTGTGGAAAGCCCTCATCCACCTGCGTTGTAAACTCAAGGCCTTTCTGATTCACCTTCACGCGAATCAAATCTGTTACGTCTTTCAAAAGTTTTTGAACCTGATAGCGGTCCTCGATGATCTCAATTTTACCAGCCTCGATCTTTGAAATATCCAAAATATCATTAATGATGGAGAGCAGGTTTTCGCTGGCATTTTCCACGTCACGCATATAGCTGATAATCGTCGGATCCTGACACTCCCGCATTGCAATTTGATTCATGCCGATAATCGCATTAATCGGAGTTCGAATTTCATGGGACATATTCGCAAGAAATTGGCTTTTCGCCTTGTTTGCGGTTTCAGCAGTTTGTACAGCCTGAGCCAGTTCGTTATTCATCTGGTTTAGGGCTGCAAGATGTTCCTGACGGGTGGTATCATCGATAATTTCATATATGTAACCATAAACACTTAGTTTTTTACCAATACAATATGGCTTCGCATTGCAGGACAAATATTTACCATCACGCTCAAACATTTTAGTTTCCGGTACGCCCCCCTGTGCGCTCTGAACCCATTCCACAAATTCACGCAGAATAAACGGATCGGTAATTTTACGATCCACCTTCAAGGAGTCCAGTTCCGGGAAAAATCTTCTAGCGGTATCATTGGCAGCTACCAGGTAGAATTTACGATTCAAAATAAAGCATCCATATGCATCATCCTGTTCCCGCGCTTCTGCAGAAATATGCGTAACATCATAAAGACCGATTCTTCTTAACGCAAAGAGAATCGCAAATTCAATTAGGACATATCCAATCGGAAGCATATCAAACTTCACATTCAAAGCTTCCTGAATAAAATAAATCATAACGATTGCGGCCAAAAGACTTGCCAAAATAATATTGTTCTTATAGGAAATTTTTTTCTTTTTTAAGAATGAATAGACCAACACGCCAACCGGAATCAGCATATCAATTACAACCATTGACATGAATGGTATGTACAAAGGACCAAATTCCATGGTCAAATGCGATGCTCCCAGTTCAATTGCAAAACCAACCTCTGTGTAAAAAAGACTATGGAACTGCACCGTGAAAACCATCATCAATGCCATCATTTTCGCAATAAACATCGGTACAATGAAATACCATCTTGGGCGAATTCCGCAAAGATCCATCACACACAATAAGAAGAACATCATGACAAAGGTTGCATCCAGATTTGAGAACTGGTGCGCAACTAATGCCATTCCTTTATCGTTTGCCGTACTATATGCAAAATATGCCAGGCAAACGACAGTAATCAGCGTAAATAAAATAATGTAATAACCTCTATTGCGATTTGGCAAATGCCGAACCAAGAGAAAGGTGGCTAATATGGATAAAAAGAACAAGGAAATATATAAAATACTGATTGCCATAAACGAGTTACACCTTTCTCCACAAAAGA
>JAZUHV010000247.1:0-2698 GCA_045641925.1 Butyrivibrio sp. | reverse complement strand
ACCGCTTGGCCTCCGACTTGCTTCCACAGGTGGTAGATGCTGTAAAGATTCCGGTTATCGGGGCTGGCGGCATTGGCGATGGCCGTGGCGTGGCAGCTGCATTTATGCTGGGCGCTGAGGCAGTTCAGATGGGTACGCGTTTTTTAGTAGCTGCGGAAACCAATATTCATGAGAATTATAAGGACAAGGTTATTTCTGCAAAGGATATCGATTCGGAAGTGACAGGTCGATCTACCGGACATCCGGTGCGCGTTCTTCGTAATAAGATGTCCAAGGAATATCTGAAGCTGGAAGCAGAAGGCGTTTCCTTGGAAGAATTAGAGAAGATGACTGCAGGTTCCCTTCGTGCGGCTGTTGTAGATGGTGATGTGGTTTATGGCTCCGTGATGGCCGGACAGATTGCCGGACTGGTAAGCAAAAAGCAGACCTGCGCAGAAATTATGGAAGAATTAATGGCGGAGACCGCGGCATTGTTCCAAAATGCACCAGGACGCCTGTAGGAGGATTGACTTATGTTAATGGGAGTTAAAGAAATTAAAGAAATTTTACCGCATAGACATCCGTTTTTACTGATTGACTGCATCGAGGAACTGGAGCCGGGCGTGCGCGCAGTTGGATACAAAAATGTTTCTTACGATGAAAGCTTCTTTGCAGGACATTTCCCAGAGGAACCGGTTATGCCAGGCGTTCTGTTAGTTGAGGCATTGGCACAGACTGGTGCGGTGGCGGTCCTCAGTGAGGAAGAGTTTAAAGGAAAGACTGCTTATTTTGCGGGCATTAATAATTGTAAATTCAAGCAGAAGGTGGTTCCGGGCGACCGCGTTCGTCTGGAATGTGAAATTATCAAACGCAAGGGTCCAGTAGGAATTGGTAGTGCGAAGGCAACGGTGGATGGTAAGGTTGCCGTAATTGCAGAATTGACCTTCGCAATAGGATAGAATTCCTATTCATAATTCAATGGATTGTGTGGTATACTTCGATTGGTTCACAAAGTGAACGAAAAATACAAAACCCAGAAGAAAGGGAAGGATTATGAGACCATTCCAGATTATTATTGACACAAACGCAGACACACCAAAGGAATATATCCTTGAAAAGGGCATTGTTCAGGTTCCACAGTATACTTTGTTAAATGATGTTACTTATGAAGGTGCAGAGGGCATTGACCCGGCAGATTTCTATGTACAGATGAAGAATGGCGCATTGCCACAGAGCCAGGCAATCAACCCTGGCGTATGTGAAGATAAATTCCGTGCAGTATTGGATGCAGGCAAGGATATTCTTTACATCAGCTTTTCTTCTGAAATGAGTGGTAGTTATAATACCGCGGCCATGACAGCTCAGACACTTTCTGAGGAATACACGGATGCAAAGATTATTACAGTAGATACTTTGGGCGCATCTGTTTCTGAAACCCTGCTTTTGATGCAGGCAGTAGAAATGCAGGAAGCTGGAAAGACCATCGATGAGGTTGCTACATGGTTGGAGGAAAATAAATTGCATTCCATCGTATTATTTACTGTGGACGATTTGTTCCACTTACAGCGCGGTGGCCGTTTGAGCAAGGGCTCAGCAATTATGGGCAGCATCATTAATATTAAGCCTATGATGAAGATTAACGATGCCGGAAAGTTAGAAGCTTGCGGTAAGGTTCGTGGTCGTAAAAAGGCATTGAATGCACTTGTAGATGTTATGGCAGAGAAGATGACCGATGAGTGGAAGCCATTGAACAAGCGTGTAGGTATTGCACATGGTAACTGTATGGAGGATGTGCAGACATTGACCGATCTGATTCGTGAGCGTTTTGGCATTGAAGAATTTGTAATCAATGACATTAATCCTAGTATCGGTGTTCATTCCGGACCGGGCGCTATCATGATGGCATTCTTTGGAAATGCCAGATAAATCATAAGAATTTATCCCGTGGGACTACGGTTTCACGGGATTTTTTGTATATTTATGAAAAAATATAAATGCTTGTCTTTACAAAACACTTTTTTTGGTTTACCATTTTGCCGTAAATGAGCGGACTGCGGCTCAAGACGGCAGTCATATCGCAGGGCGTCATGAAACCTGCAATCTTTTAGGAGGAGAATAAAAACCATGAAGAAAATGAAAAAGATTTTGGCCGTAGCTTTAGCTTTAGTTATGGTATTCGCATTGGCAGCTTGCTCTAAGGCAAATGACAATGACGGCAAGTCTAAAGTTAAGATGGGTCTCATTACCTTACACGATGAGAACTCTACCTATGACTTAAACTTCATCAAGGCAGCTAAGGCTGCATGCCAGGAAATGGGCATTGAATTAGTAATCAAGTCCAACATCCCAGAAGGCCAGGAGTGCTACAACGCAGCATGTGATTTGGTTGATGCTGGTTGCAACTTCATCTTCGCTGACTCTTTTGGTCACGAAGGTTACATGATCCAGGCTGCAAAGGAGTTCCCAGATGTACAGTTCGCACATGCTACCGGAACTCAGGCACACGTTGTTAAGTTAGATAACTTCCACAATGCATTCGCAAGCATCTATGAAGGTCGTTACCTCGCAGGTGTTGCAGCAGGTAAGAAGTTGGAAGCAATGATTAATGCAGGAACCATCACTGCTGAGCAGGCTAAGGTTGGTTACGTTGGTGCATTCACCTATGCAGAAGTTGTTTCCGGTTACACCTCATTCTTCTTAGGTGTACAGTCTATTGTTC
>JAZUHV010000246.1:0-2673 GCA_045641925.1 Butyrivibrio sp. | reverse complement strand
ATTGTCTTCCTAAGACCGCTTGGCCTCCGACTTCCGTATGATCGTAATAAGATCATTATCGCGATTCAGAAGGCAAACGACGAGGTTCCTGTTACAGAACGTGTAACAGATGAAAAAATTCAGGGTATTGTTGCTTCAATTGAAAAGACCGGTTTCACTACCGTAGCCGTAGAGGAAATTCAGGATATCATCGAGCAGAAGTTAATGGCTGAGCGTAAATTCGTATTGGCAAAGACCTATATTATCTATCGTTATCAGCGTGCGATGATTCGTAAGTCCAATACGACTGACGAATCTATCTTAGGCTTAATTCAGCAGACCAACAAGCTTGCCATGGAGGAAAACTCCAACAAGAATGCTGCCGTAGCTTCTACCCAGCGTGATTTGATTGCCGGTGAGGTGTCCCGTGACTTAACCAGCCGTATTCTTCTTCCTGAGAAGATTTCCAAGGCACATAAGGATGGCGTGCTTCACTTCCATGATGCGGATTACTTTGTACAGTCCATCTTCAACTGCTGTCTGATTAACATTGGTGATATGTTGGATAACGGCACCGTTATGAACGGAAAGATGATTGAAAGCCCTAAGAGTTTTCAGATTGCATGTACCGTTATGACACAGATTATCTCTGCAGTTGCAAGTAGCCAGTACGGTGGTCAGTCTGTAGATATCCGTCACTTAGGAAAATACTTAAGAAAAACCAAGGAGAAATTCTTAAAGCATTATACAGAGGCCTTCGGTGATTCTCTTTCTCAGGATGCCATTCAGAAGATTGCAGATGATCGTATGAAGGATGAATTAAAGGCCGGCGTACAGACCATTCAGTATCAGATTAATACCCTGATGACCACCAATGGTCAGTCTCCTTTCGTTACCATCTTCTTAAACCTCGTAGATGGCGACCCATACATTGAGGAGAACGCTCTCATCATTGAAGAAATCTTAAAGCAGCGTCTGGAAGGTATCAAAAACAAATCCGGCGTATATGTTACACCAGCATTCCCGAAGCTGGTATATGTATTAGATGAACATAACTGCTTAAAGGGTGGTAAGTATGACTACCTCACAAAGCTTGCCGTAGAATGCTCCAGCAAGAGAATGTATCCAGATTATATCTCCGCAAAGAAGATGCGCGAGAACTATGAAGGCGAAGTATTCTCTCCAATGGGCTGCCGTTCCTTCTTAAGCAATTGGAAGGATGAAAATGGTAATTATAAATGGGAAGGTCGTTTCAATCAGGGTGTCGTATCCCTGAATCTTCCACAAATTGGTATCATTGCACAAGGCAATGAGGAATATTTCTGGCAGTTGATGGAAGAAAGATTGTCCATCTGCTTTGAGGCATTAATGTGCAGACATAAAGCGTTAGAGGGTACCCTTTCCGATGTCAGCCCTATCCATTGGCAGTATGGTGCCATTGCCAGATTACAGCCAGGTGAAACCATCGATGCATTGTTACATGGCGGCTACTCCACTCTTTCCTTAGGTTATATCGGTCTTTACGAAGTAACCAAGCTGATGACGGGTGTTAGCCACACAGAGCCAGGCGGCAATGAATTTGCACTGAAGGTTATGAAGAGACTTCGTGATGCTACCGAAACCTGGAAGCGTAACACCGGCCTTGGCTTTGGTCTTTATGGAACTCCTGCCGAGTCCCTCTGCTACCGTTTCGCGGAGATTGATCGTAAGAAGTTCGGCGATATCGAAGACATTACCGATAAGGGATATTACACTAACTCCTATCATGTTGATGTTCGTGAAAAGATTGATGCTTTCAATAAGTTCACCTTCGAAAGTCAGTTCCAGACCATTTCTTCCGGTGGTGCAATCTCCTACGTTGAGATTCCTAACCTGAGACATAATCTTCCTGCTTTGGAAGAACTGGTGAAATTTATTTATGACAACATTCAGTATGCTGAGTTCAATACCAAGTCCGATTATTGTCAGGTATGCGGTTTCGACGGCGAAATCACAATTAATGACAAGCTTGAGTGGGAATGTCCTCAGTGCCACAACAGGGATAAGACCAAGATGAATGTTACCCGTCGTACCTGCGGTTACTTAGGCGAGAATTTCTGGAATGTCGGTAAGACCAAGGAAATCAAGTCCAGAGTACTTCACGTATAATCGCAATAAAATCGAGGGGAATGCGTCCTGCATTCCCCTTTTTGAATGTCTTTTTAAAGGAAGTAAGGATATGAATTACGCAGATATCAAACAATGCGATGCAGCCAATGGCCCTGGCATCCGAATTTCACTCTTCGTGAGCGGATGCACCCATCATTGTAAGGGATGCTTTAATGAGGTTGCATGGGACTTTAATTACGGAAAACCATTTACGGAAAAGGAAATCGAATTCATCATCGAGTCCTGCAGGCCATCGTATATCAGTGGTCTGACAATTCTTGGTGGAGAACCTATGGAGCCACAAAATCAACCAGGTATTCTTCCACTTCTTCGCAGGTTTCGGGAAGAATTTGGTCAAAGCAAGAACCTTTGGATTTATTCCGGCTATTTATTTGATCGCGATATTTGGGGGCGCATGGCGAATGAGGTTCCGGAAACCAGAGAGATTCTCTCCTATGTGGATGTTATGATGGACGGACCATTTATTGAAGAATTAAAAGATTTGGGTGCCTATTTCAGAGGCTCCTCCAATCAACGTGCCATTGA
>JAZUHV010000245.1:0-4379 GCA_045641925.1 Butyrivibrio sp. | reverse complement strand
GGAGACCGATATTCTACCAGCTGAACTATACCCCTATTTGATTGCTCGTTGCCAACGCAACATAATATTTATATCATAACTATTTTCAAAATGCAACCATAAAATCATTTATTTCACTTCAATGTGCTAATTTATTGCAATTTGAAATGGGCCATGCAATAATGAAAAAGAGTATTATATGATACATCCGCGATTCGGAGAGGAGGAATACCTTGAAAAGTACAAATGAGGAACTGGAGGCCATCCAGCAAAGGGTGCGGGAGGATGCCATTGGCCAGTTGATTCGATATCGCAAGATGAATAAAATTACGCAAAATGACATCGCTAAGATGAGCGGAATCCAGCGTCCGAACATTAGCCGAATGGAGAGCGGTGATTATAATCCGACATTGGATATGCTAGTGCGCATCGCAGATAGTATGGGGCTGTCTGTGAAGGTTACAATTGAGAAAAAGGAGGATTAACCGGAATGTTTTATCTTTTATTTTCATTTTTGTTAGCAAGTGGTGATTTGGCAGTTAAGAGCTGGATTCACAAACAACCAAAGGAAAAAATGCCTAAAAAGCTGGCAAACGGATATGTGGAAATTCGTCAGGAAACCAACCAGGGGTTTGCGGGAAATCGTATGGAGGAACAACCGGAAATTGTTCAGAAGCTGTCGGCAATTGCCCTTGGCATTTTGACAATCATTATGATTCCGTTCTTTTTATCCAAGAAGATGACCGTTGTGGAAAAAGTGGGATTGTCCTTCCTGTTAGGTGGTGCAATATCGAATACCGCAGAGCGTAATCTTCGTGGGTATGTTGTGGATTATATTCATGTGAATGTGGATAAATTCTATAAGAAGAATGATAAGCTTCCAAAGGATGTGGATGCGATCTATCATGAAGCGGTGATGAATTGCCCTCTTTCAAAAATCACCTTTAATCTGGCCGATGCATTTATCGTACTCGGAGCTGTAATTGTGGGTACTGGTGCATTGATCCGTGATACCGATCGACAGCATAAAAAGGCCTTAAAGAAGGCTGAGAAACTGGCAAGTAAGAAAACAAACGAAACCTTAAAGTAACAGGAGAGACGCATGCTGCATGTGTTTATCATTAACTCCTTTGCAGGACGTTCCGGCATTTCGGAACGAATTCGTGAGGCGTTAAAAAAGAAAGAAAATTTTGAATATTTGGTTTTTAATTCAGAGTATCCTGGTCATGAAAGCATCTTAGCCAATAAGATTTATGATCTTTTTCCAGATGATACCATTCGTTTTTATTCCTGCGGCGGCAGTGGCACAATTCGTAATATATTAAGCGGATTGCCAGACTTGAAGCGTGCGCAGTTTGCGGAGTTCCCTTGTGGTGCGACCAATGATTTCCTTGCGATTTTTGGCAAGAAAAGAGATCTTTTTAAGAATCTGGACAATTTGATTGATGGCAAGGTAATGGAGCTCGACTATATAGAAACGAATTCGGGCCGTGCACATAATACCGTTTCAAGCGGATTTGATGTGCAGATGGTGCGTGCCCTAGAGACACTATCCGCCCTCCCTTTTGGCGTGGATCGCTCTTCCTATGCTTTGGCAGCAATTATCGCCTTTTTTGGCCCATCCCATCTTAATTGCCGAATAGAGGCTGATGGCGAGAATTGTGATACGATGGATGCAGATATGGTTATTATCGGAAACGGGCGTGTGCTTGGTGGCTCCTTCCATATATCTGACAGCAATAGTGTAGTGGATGGGGAACTGGATGTGATTGTTATTCCACGTGTTAGGGGCTTTTTGAAGTTTCGCTGTTTGGTGGCATTTTTGCGAAGTGATTGGGGCTTTATTATCCGACATTGTCATGTAAAAAAAGCAAAGCGTATCAATTGCTATCCGCTGGATGACAAGGGCTTTGTGGCCAATTTTGATGGGGAGATTGTTACATCCTCCCATTTGGAAGCACGGGTTTGTCCGCGAGGAATGAAGTTTGTAGTTCCTTGGGGGGCCGTGGAGGAGGTGGCCGATGAATCGTGATCTTCGACGCCCTGGCGTACAAAAATTGATATGTGTGTTGTATATTTTAGCAGAGACTGCGATGACACTGTATACCTTCCTGTTTGAACAGGAGGCACGCTCTTATTTTGTATTATTTTTAATTGTTGCAGTGATTACCATCATCGGCTCTGTGGTGATTTCTATCATTCGTAATGTTAAGGATCGTGTTCATGCGTTGGTTCTGAGTGTATGCCTGTATATCGTCTCTGTTTTATTTGCGATTATGATAGACAATATTCAGATTGCGCATGTGGGAATTATAGCCAATATGCTGATTTCCTGCGCGTATGAGGATATTGCAATCACGCGTCCTCACCTTTTGACCACATTGGCAACGTATTTTTTGATGACACCGCATTTTGTGTACAAAAGATATCCGGATACCAGTTGGCTGGGAGCTTATATCGGTTTTATTCTCGCGATTATTGCGGCCTATCTGGTTTTGATTTATTTAATTGATCATTTGTGCCGCTACAAGCGCGTGATTAATGAGAACTCTATGAGCTCACAGGATATGCTTCGCGTGGTAGAAATGAAGCGTAAAGAGGCAAATGAAGCGGTTCGTGCTAAGTCTATGTTCCTCTCCAATATGTCGCATGAAATTCGTACACCGATTAATGCAATCCTTGGTATGGATGAAATTATTATGCGTGACAGCAATGAGGAAAATATCATTGAATATGCTGGAAAGATTCAGAATGCCGGCAATACGCTGATGTCATTGATCAATGATATTCTGGACTTTTCAAAAATTGAGTCTGGTCGTATGGAACTGAATCCGGAAGATTATCAGACCATTGATTTGTTCAATGACGTCTATGATATGGTTTGTCTGCGTACAGAGGACAAGGGCTTGAGCCTGACCTTTAATATCGCCTCCAATATGCCTTCTACGATGCATGGCGATACGCTTCGTGTAAAGCAGGTGCTGATTAATGTGTTAAATAATGCTGTTAAATACACGGAGAAGGGCTCTGTTACTTTAACGGTGAACTGGGAATTTGCGCCGAATGGACAGGCGTTGATTCATGTGGCCGTAGCGGACACCGGTATTGGTATTCGTAAGGAAGATATTGATCGTATTTTCCGATCCTTTGAGCGTGTGGATGAGGATAAGACAAAGAGCATAGAAGGTACAGGCCTGGGAATGGCCATCACGAAGGATTTGCTGGCAATGATGGGTGGAACCATTCGCGTGGAAAGTGAGTATGGACAGGGTAGTACCTTCTTTATGGATTTTTTGCAGGATATTGTTATTCTGCAGGAAATGGGAACCTTCCATCCGAAGAATTCCTTCTTTAACCTGAAGGAGCATCGCAAAAACGCTTTCATTGCGCCAAAGGCACGCATATTAATTGTTGACGACAATGAGATGAACCTTATGGTAGTGAAGGGCCTTTTGAAGCAATCTAAGATGGAAACGGAATTGGCAATTTCTGGTATGCAGGCGATTAGTCTGGTGACACAAAAGCATTATGATTTGATATTTATGGATCACATGATGCCGGAAATGGATGGTATAGAAACCTATGAGCATATGAAGACACTGGAAGGAAACCTTTGCCGTGAGACTCCGGTTGTGGTGTTGACGGCAAATGCAATCGTCGGTGCCAGGGAAATGTATTTGGAGCATGGATTTGCAGACTATATTTCCAAACCGGTACATAGTGACAGGCTCGAGGACGTTGTATTGAAGTATCTTCCGGCGGAATATATTGAATCTGTCGATGAGGTGCATCAGGAAATTAAGACGAATCTTCCGAAAATTGCTGGCATTGACTATGCAACCGGTCTTTCCTATGCAGCAAATGATGAGGCACAATACCACGAAAATATGCGTCTTTTCGTGCAGAAATCCAGAGAAAAACGGTCGCTTTATGACGAACTTTTGTCGAGTGCAAATTGGGATCGTTTTACAGTCGAGGTACATTCTTTAAAGAGCAATGCGCGTTATATAGGTGCGGATATGCTCGGCGAGCTTTCTTATGAACTGGAACAGGCCGGTAAAGCAAAGCAGAGTGAATATATTTTAAATCACTGGCCGGCACTTTTAGAAGTCTGGGACAATGTTATTCATGCGTTGGAAGAATTTTATGGTCCAAAGAAGCTGGTGGAAACCACTTCGAAAAATTTGCCGATTGATGATACCATTCTGGATAAAAAACTGGAGAAGATTATCCAGGCACTGCATGATTATGAAATCGATGAGGCAATTGATCGTTTGCAGAATCTTTTGGATTATGCATTGTCGGAGGAGCGAATGCTGGCAATTCGAAATGCATTAGAAGAGGCTGAAAACTTTAACTATACGGTTGCGGAAGAGTTATTAAAAATGCAAAAAGTCGGA
>JAZUHV010000244.1:0-4195 GCA_045641925.1 Butyrivibrio sp. | reverse complement strand
AACTCCTTGGCTCACAGAACGACATGGCTACGATCCGACTTTAATAACATCCACACTAGGACGCTGGGTTGCAATTACCAAATGAATGCCGGCGGCCCTTGCCAACTGAGCCAGACGAACAATTGCGGCTTCCACATCCTTGGAAGCAACCATCATCAAATCGGCCAACTCATCGATGATAATGACAATCTGTGGCATCTTTTCCGGTCTCTGATCCTCCGGAATGTCTGGACCTAACTGATCCACCTTCTCGTTATATCCAACGCGGTCACGTACGCCAATCTGCGCAAACTTCTGATAACGATCCGTCATTTCCGCTACTGCCCAATTGAGTGCGCCTGCGGCCTTCTTTGGATCTGTTACGACTGGAGTCATCAAATGTGGAATGCCATTATAAACGCTTAATTCTACTACCTTTGGATCCACCATGATGAGCTTCACATCATCCGGATGTGCATGATAGAGAATACTCATAACAATACTATTAATACATACAGATTTACCGGAGCCTGTAGAGCCGGCAATCAATACATGCGGCATCTTCGCAATATCTGCAACAATTAACTGTCCGGAAATATCCTTACCAACAGCGCATGCCAGTTTGGATTTATTGCCCCTAAACGTATTTGTTGCAATCAGATCGCCTAACAGAACGCCCGAAGTACTCTTATTCGGTACCTCAATACCCACTAAAGAGGTGCCCGGAATCGGAGCCTCAATTCGGATGTCCGTCGCTGCCAGTGCAAGCTTAATATCATCAGAAAGCGAAATAATCTTGCTTACCTTCACACCCGGTGCCAAATCCAGTTCATAACGAGTAACAGCAGGACCACAGGTGTAATCTTTAACAGTTGCCTGTACGCCGAAGGTGCTTAAGGTCTTTTGTAATTTAATCTTCGTCTGCTCTAATTCTTCACCATTTTGAGAGCCGGAGGATTGTGAGCCGCTTCTATGTAACAATTCCACACCTGGGAAACGATATGACATTCTCTTCTTTCTCTTCGGTGCTGCAGGTTTTTGCGGCACTGCCACAAACTGCTCTTCCACTGGTTCTGGAACATCGGATATGGATTTTCTTGGTTCCGGATCATGATAAACAGGTACGTCGGTTTCATATTCCTTCGCAGTTCTTGGCTCATCCGGTTCAAATGTTGGCTGCGTGGTTTCTGCCCATTCATCCACAGCATCCAAAGAAGCATCCGATTCTCCATTCCAGGTATTGCCCGGCTTTAGATAATCCTTCTCCACACGTTTCGGTGAAGCAGGAATAATCTCTTCAATTTCCTCATCCGTAATATCTTCAGAATTGGACTGCTCGTCAAAATAACGTTGTGTCTCTTCCATTGTATAATCCGGATGTGCTGCCGGTCCGGAGGTCACCTGATCGACACGTTCAAACTCATAATGAGAATTTGGGGTCTTCTTTGGTTCTATGCGATTGCCCAAATCCTCAGTTTCGATAGCATCGGTTGTCGGGTAGTCGTCATGAAACAAATCTGTATCCTGTGCCGTCTCCAAACCAGTCTTCTTACGCTTACTGCCAAGCGTAGAAGTTTTATATACTTCGTGAATATCCTCTGAATTACCATTGTCTTCACCCAGTGTGGTATCCATCGATACACCGCGAACCTTCTTACGACGAAGTGCGGCTTCCTGGGCTTCATATTCACGTTCACGACGCTCCTGCTTCTTTTGATATTCTTCGCCGTACTCTTTCCAATCATCCTTTACGGTTCTCTTTGGCTTATCTTCGCGACTGCCATTTCCCATAAAGAAATGCTGAATTTTCTTAAAAATACCAACTGGGGTATTTTCCACAATCAGACAAATACAAACGATTATTAGAACAACCAGGATGAAATATGGAGCGACATTGCCCATTAGCTTCACCATCAGTTCGGCAAGGCCACCACCAAAGAAGCCACCGCCGAAGCGATTTTCAAAGCAATCCTTAACATATCCCAAACCATCAAAGTCAATTTTTAACAGTTCACTTTTACTTGCGGCCGTAATCATATGGATGATTGCAGAAATAAAAAGCATACCCAGGGATGCAAAACCGATTTTGATTTTAGCGACCCCCTGTTTTTTTGCCAATGTGGCATAAACGATCATGCCGTAAATAAAGAATGGCATAACATACGCTTCCAGGCCAAATACCGCAAAGAATGCCTTACTCAAAACAGTTCCTACAGGATCTGCGATGCTGACGCCATGAATAAAAATATTAAAAATCACCATCAGAATGCAAGGAACCGCCGCTATCAGCAAAGTCAATTCCTTCTTTTGCTTTTCCTTTGCCTTCGCGAGCTTACGTCTCTTTGCAGCTTCCTCCGCACGATTTACCTGCTTACGAGCAGTACCGGAAGAACTCTGTTTTCTTTTTGTTGTCTGACTTTTACCACTGTTTGCAGCCACAGTCGGACCTCCCTTAAATAAAAATTAATGAATGAAAAAGGATGCAATTACTGTCACAAGTCCCATTGCTGCGCAGTAAATTGCGAATCCTGTATATTTCTTGTTACGAATCAAATGCAACATCCAACGGAGTGCTACATAGCCGGTGCCTGCTGCCACCAGCATACCAATGACATAGGTTGCAATCTGCGAACCACTTATCGTTTCACCACTCAAATCCTTTAAATCCAGCACAACCGCGCCTAACACCGCCGGCAATGACATCAAAAAAGAATATCGAACCGCAGTCTTTTTCTCAATACCAAGCAGCATGGACAGTGAGATTGTGGTTCCGGAACGGGATATGCCCGGAAGCGTCGCTAACCCCTGACCGATTCCAATAAAGAAAGCGGAGCTGAATTTCATCTTCTTAATTCCCGTGGTCCCCTGATCAAATCGATTGGCTAACAAAAGCAGGCCGGAGGTAATCAATAAGCCAACGCCGACAGCCCATAGCGTATTGGTTGCCCAGGCCACAAGGTCTTTTCCTACAAATCCCAAAATTCCCGTAGGGATTGTGGATACGATAATCAATACAACCATCTTGCGATATCCATTGGACAAAACCCTTATATACGCCTGTTCCCGATTGCCCTTTCGATGGCGAATCCAAATAACGAAATTTGCCAGACAGGTTCCCAAAATCTGGAAAAAGGATACAATCATTTTCCAAACTTCTTTGTGAAATACAATGCAAATAGAAACCAGGGTTCCCAGGTGCAGCAATATATCAAAATACATATTCTGATCAAAGTTTAGATGCAGAATTTTTGCGAAAATAGCCAAATGTCCCGAAGAGCTAATCGGCAGGAATTCTGTAAATCCCTGGATAGCTCCTAGCAGGATTGCCTTTATAATTTCCATGTGCAGTCCTCCCTACACAGCATTCCCTTTATTATAACATTTCAAACATATGTTTGCAAACTAACGGACGAACTTTCCAATCTCATATGTCAGGTCTGAAGCCAGTACCGCATGTTCCCCCAGTCTTGCAGCTGCAGACTCTCCGCAAAGTCCGTGAATGTATACTCCCATGGCAGCCGCAGAAAATGGTTCAATGTGCAAAGCGAGCATACCAGCAATTATGCCGGTCAGGACATCGCCCGAACCGCCTTTGGCTAATGCTGGTGTTCCGGAAGTATTTAAATACAGTCTGCAATTCCCACTTGGCTCTGCAACCACCGTTACCGCATTCTTCAGAACAAGTACCGCGTTATATTCCAGGGCATACCGCTTGGCAATGGCGGCTGTATCAGAAAGAATTGCTTCCTTTGTCATCCCTGTCAGACGCATCATCTCGCCAATATGCGGAGTCATAATCAACGGCCCCTTATAGTTTTTCAAAAAATCGTTGCCCTCTACTGCCAGCTTCCAGGATACAATATTAATGGCATCCGCATCCATAATCAGCGGATTTTTGGCATTTTCCAATACATAATTTACAATGTCCTGCGCCAATCCCAGCGTGGATAGGCCCGGTCCCAAAATCACGGTCGAAGCCTCTTCCAGACGTTTTGCGAGCATAGCGATAGCATTATCCTCACGATAACCGGTCACGATCGCCTCCGGCAGGAGTTTCTTGATCACATCTGCGTTCACTGCGTCCGTAAAAATCTCTACCAGCCCACAGCCGGAACGATATGCTGCTGCACCGGACAAATATGCCGCACCACTCATATCCTTGCTGCCTGCAATCACGAGTGTTCTTCCATAGGTTCCTTTATTTGCAGTAGTATCA
>JAZUHV010000243.1:0-14064 GCA_045641925.1 Butyrivibrio sp. | reverse complement strand
CCTCAGTATTCAGAGGTTACACCGAATATGATTGAGCTTGGTACACAGCTTACCAAGAAAATTCATCTGAATGTACCTGTTATGAGTGCCGGCATGGATACGGTAACAGAACATAGAATGGCAATTGCCATGGCTCGTCAGGGTGGTATTGGTATCATTCATAAAAACATGTCAATCGAAGAACAGGGAGAAGAAGTTGATAAGGTTAAGCGTTCTGAAAATGGTGTTATTACCGATCCATTCTTCCTTTCTCCTGAGCATACTTTACAGGATGCAGATGATTTGATGGGTAAATTCCGTATTTCCGGCGTTCCTATTACCGAGAACGGAAAGCTTGTTGGTATTATTACCAATCGTGACTTAAAGTTTGAAACGGACTTTACTAAGAAAATCAGTGAGTGCATGACCAGTGAAGGGCTGGTTACTGCTAAGGTTGGTACTACTTTGGAAGAAGCTAAGAAGATTTTGGCAGCTGCCAGAGTAGAAAAGCTTCCAATCGTTGATGATGATTTCAACTTAAGAGGTCTCATCACCATTAAGGATATTGAGAAGCAGATTAAGTATCCTCTTTCTGCACATGATGAGCAGGGCAGACTTCTCTGCGGTGCTGCGGTTGGTATTACTGCAAATGTTTTAGATCGTGTTGCAGCCTTGGTTGAAGCTAAGGTCGATGTTATTGTAATTGATTCCGCACATGGTCATTCTAAGAATATTATCACAACCTTAAAGAGCATTAAGGCAGCATATCCTGACCTTCAGGTTATTGCTGGTAATATTGCTACTGGTGAAGCTGCAAAGGCTCTGTTTGAAGCTGGCGTAGACTGCGGAAAGGTTGGTATCGGACCTGGTTCCATTTGTACAACCAGAGTCGTGGCTGGTATGGGTGTTCCACTGATTAGTGCAATTATGGATGTTTATAACACCTGTAAGGAATATGGTATTCCATTGATCGCCGATGGTGGTATCAAGTACTCAGGCGATTTGACCAAGGCAATTGCTGCTGGTGCAGATGTATGTATGATGGGTAGTATGTTTGCTGGCTGTGATGAAGCACCTGGTGATTTCGAACTGTTCCAGGGACGTAAGTACAAGGTATACAGAGGAATGGGCTCTATTGCTGCTATGGAGAATGGTTCCAAGGACCGTTATTTCCAGAGTGGTGCTAAGAAGCTTGTTCCGGAAGGCGTTGAAGGCCGTGTAGCATACAAGGGTTCTGTTGAAGATACCGTATTCCAGTTGATGGGTGGTCTTCGCTCCGGTATGGGCTATTGCGGATGCCAGACCATCGAATTATTAAAGCAGAACGGAAAGTTTGTAAAGATTTCTGCTGCATCCTTAAAGGAGAGCCATCCTCACGATATTCACATCACCAAGGAAGCTCCAAACTATAGCGTAGAGCAGTAAAAACATTAACCTGCCGCAAGATTTGTTCCTGCGGCAGGTTGTTGTGTGCAAATAAACATATCGGGGAAAGGGTAAGCTTTTTATGAAAACAAAGCGACTCTTAATTATATGCCTGGTTTCTGTTTTGGTATTGATGGCAGTGATTTTAGTTCTGGTTATGAAAAAACCGACAAAGCCATCCGGACAGCCGCAGAGCAGCACGTATGCAACGCAACCGTCCGTTCCGATGCAAACCGAGGCACCAACAGAGGACCCGTTCCTCAAAAGTAATTCCATTGCAGTCAATTTCCTCCCGGAGAATCCTTATTCCAGACCGGGAGCTAAGTTGGATCAGATAAATGCGATTGTAGTGCATTATGTCGGGAATCCGGGCACGACAGCCCTGCAGAATCGAGACTATTTTGCGGGACTGGCAGATACCCATGAACGCTCCGCCAGCAGTCATTATGTGATTGGTCTGGATGGAGAAATCATTCAATGTATTCCACTAAATGAGGTTGCATATGCCTCAAATAACCGAAATGCTGATACCATCGCAATTGAATGCTGCCACCCGTCAGAGGATGGTAAATTTTCCGGCGCAACCTACCAGGCTTTGGTAAACTTGTGTGCCGCACTTTGTAAAACTTATGGCTTAGAACCGACCAAGGACATCATTCGTCATTATGATGTGACAGGAAAAGAGTGCCCAATCTATTTCGTTAAGAATACGGATGCCTGGGAGACCTTTAAGTTTGATGTGCATTGTCGGATGCAATGAGTATCCATTGTGCCATACACCCTCACACAGATCGAGTTGTGAGTGGCGGATAGAGATTTAGAAGAACTGAGACTAGGAGAATATAATTACTATGGAAACATTAACCGTTTTAGAGCATATCGGAAATGCATTTGCTTTTGTTGGTGGTCTGGGTATGTTCCTTTATGGAATGAGCCTGATGTCTGCCGGACTGCAGAAGATTGCAGGCAGCACGATGAAGGACCTCTTAAACAATGTCACCAAGAAGAGAATCATGGGAATTTTGATTGGCGCCGTAATTACTGCAATCATACAAAGTTCCGGTGCGACGACCGTCATGGTAGTCGGATTCGTTAATGCCGGAATCTTGAATCTGACGCAGTCTGTGGGCGTTATTATGGGTGCGAACATCGGTACAACCATTACCGCGTGGATCGTTTCTCTGGACTCCTTAGGTGCTGCCGCCGCAGCCTTAAAGCCATCCTTCTATGCACCACTTTTGGTAGGAATCGGTGCCTTTTTGGTAATGTTTTCTAAGAAGAATTCTAAGAAAACCTGGGGCGATATCATCATCGCAATCGGCCTTTTGTTTGTCGGCCTTTCCACGATGTCCGTTGGTATGTCTCCATATATGAAGAGCGATTTGGTTCAGAGTTCCTTCCTGACCTTAGGAAAAAATCCTCTGATTGGATTATTGATTGGTGTAGTTGTTACTGGCTTGATGCAGAGTTCATCCGCTTCTGTCGGTGTCTTACAGACCATGGCTGGATATGGTGTTGTACCGGCATCTGTAGCAGTTTTTATTTGTCTTGGTGCAGACATTGGTTCCACCTTTACAGCATTGCTTTCTTCCATGGGTGCATCCCGTTCTGCAAAGAGAGCAGCGCTCATTAACCTGTTATTTAACTTGTTTGGTGTGGTAATCTGGGGTACGTTAATCTTTATTTTCTTCCAGATTATGCCGCAAACGCAAAACTTCATTATGACTTCTGTATATATTGCAATTTTCCATACCGGATTTAAGGTTGTGAATACCACCTTGTTCTATCCGTTTGCGCCAAAACTCGTGAAGCTTGCGGAAATAATCATTCCGGAGAAGGCAGACGAAAAGCCGGAGGTTGCTCCGGACGATATCCTGATGATTGTCGACGAACGTGTCCTGAATACACCTTCATTGGCAATTACCATGATGAACAATTATGTTTCTCAGTTGGGCCATATTTGTTTAGACAATATCACCCGTGGCCTGGATTGTGTAATGTACGGAAAGTACGATTTATTACAGGAAATCTATGAAACAGAAAAGCACATTGATAAGCATGTGGAAGATTTGAGTGATTTCATGGTAAAGATTTCTAACATCGGTCTTACGGATACGCAGAGTAATACGGTGAAGGACTTGATGTATACCGTCATCGATATGGAACGTGTTGGCGACCATGCAGAGAATTTGGCAGATTTGGCGACACGAATGAAGGAAAATGAGTTAAGCTTTTCAGAAGTTGGTCTGCATGATTTAGAGCAGATGAGAGAGGTGCTTTTAGGCTCCTTATCCAATGCGGTATTGGCACGTGAGAAGAACAGCATTGAACATGCCAGAGCATGCTTTAGCTATGAGGATCAAGTAAATATGTGCGAGGACCGTTTGCGTGAACAGCATGTTGAAAGACTTGCCAGACGTGAATGTAACCCTGATACCGGTATTATTTTCCTTGATATATTGACCAATCTGGAACGTGTGTCTGACCATGCGGTGAACATTGCGGGTTATGTGAAGGATGAGGCTTAATGAGTAATATATTATTGACAAATCTTGCGATGGGCGAAGAAATTCGACCATCGCTCGTTTCATTAAAGGAAGAATGCAAAGATGCAAAAAAGGCTCTGGCGTTGCATGCAGATGAAGCCTATGATGCCAAGCTTTTTGTGAATTTATTGAAAAACGAAGACGCCAAGGTTAGAAAGAATACGGCACAGCTGATGGGTTTGCTGGGCGATGCGGAATTTGCCGATGTTCTGATGAAGGGATATTTGGAGGAACAAACCTTGTTCGCACGTGCAGGATATCTGAAGGCGCTGGAAGCTTTTGACTGCACACCGTTTCGAGATGACTTGCAGATGCGATTAACAATGCTTACAAGCGAAACACCGCGGGAAGAGGATGTTAAGCATATTGCTGAGGAGATTCGTGCACTTCGAAGATTGCTCCCACAGAATACCGGGGAGAATCATATATATAAAGAGCCGGGAAGTCCTATTCGTGTGGTATTAACGACCACAGAAGCACTTAAGGAGAAGCTGCTGGATGAGGTAAAGCGAATTACCGGAGAGGAGAGTTCTATAATGCCTCTTGGTGTGATGACGAAGAGTGCACGCTTAGAAAAACTGGCAGCACTTCGCTTTTATAAGGAATTACTTTTTCCGTTAAACGGTCTGAAGGCCTCAGAAAAAAATAAATTATGTGCCGCTATTATAGAGGGCGACCTTTTTAGGACTTTGAATTTGTTACACGAAGCATCGGAGACCCCGTATCGTTTTCGCGTTCAAACCAGTTCAAAGAATCTGGATATGGTCAGACTGGCTGGTCAAATTGAGGCGTATGCGAAGGGAAGACTGATTAACAATGCCTCAAATTATGAGATTGAACTTCGCATGGTAGAAAAGAAAGACGGAAGCTTTCTTACGTTCTTAAAAACATATACTCGTAAGGATTCGCGATTTACATATCGTAAGGATGTGGTGGCCACCTCCATGCATCCGGTGAAGGCTGCCGGCATGGTGTATAAGGTTAAGACCTATTTAAAACCGCATGCGCAAATTTTGGATCCATATTGCGGGGTTGGAACCCTTTTGATTGAAAGAGATTTGGCAGTTTGTGCCGATCACATATATGGTACGGATATTTTTGGGGATGCTATTGTCGGTGCCCGCGCAAATACAGCGGCAGCAAAAATGCTGCGTCGTGATGCCAGAGGAGCCGAACCTTCGGAAATTAACTACATCCACCGAAACTATTACGATTTTAAGTCTGAGTATTTGTTTGACGAAATTATTACCGAAATGCCTCGCTTTACAAAGGACGAAGCTGATGGCCAATATCGTAAATTCTTTGAAAAAGGCTATGAATTACTGGCCCCTAAAGGACTGATTCTGATGGATTCCGTGGAAAAGGGACTGGTTCATAAATATCTGCGTTTACTTGGCGATAAATACCGTCTGGTAAGGGAAATTGCTTTTCAAAAGAAGGACGATGAGAATATTTATATCATTGAGCGATTGAACTGAAACAAACAGGAGGAGCCTATGCCTTCAGATACTTTAACAACATTAATACAATATTTGGCCGATGGTCGTGATTTCCTGGAAATTGTTGACGCAGCATTTTCAGATTGCTTAAAGGCTACGAATGCAGATGCACTGTATTTATATCAGGTGACGGTTGATGGTTTGGATGTGCATGTGATTGCACAAAAAACTGCCGATGCCAAATATAACCGAATGATTGGCGAAATTATGTCGAGGGAAAGCACTCCGTTTTTGACGGATTGCGTGTCTGTCTTTGACCAGACGAATCTGTCATCGTTAGAATCGGATACACGACTTCTTGTGGTTCCGATTTTCATTCATAATGCGGCCGCGATGCATGTGGTTTGTATGCGTCATGACCGAGCATTCACGGAAGAGGAGCTGCAGGAAATTTCCCAGCTGACTCTGGTATTGCAGAGCGTGGCACAGGACCGTAATTTTAAGGACTCCATTGAATTCTCTAATCGATTCCTGGAAACGGTGATTGATGTGATTGATGTCGGTGTGTCCGTTTTGACACAGGATTGTACCAACTTCCTTTTAATGAATCAGGTGGCAGTGGATAATGTCGGTGTACAAAACGCCATGAGAAAGGCAATCGCGACTTACCTTTTGGACAATGAAACGGAGATATTTGAACTGTTTGAGGACGTTACCGGCTTATGGTTTGATGTACGTTTTCAGAATGTTACCTGGATTGATGGTACGCCTGCCCTGATTTGCACGACCATCGATGTTACGCAGAAGGTGAAGAATCAGCAGCGTATTGAATATCAGGCCAATAACGATTATTTGACCGGATTGTTTAACCGTATGAAGTGCGAACGTGACCTCTCAGCGGTTATCAAAAGTGCCATTGATAACAAAGAGCGCGGCGTTGTACTATTTTTGGATTTGGATAATTTTAAACAGGTTAATGACGGCCTTGGCCACCAGTATGGGGATGTGCTTTTGCAGGAAATTGCGAACGGAATTATGTCCATCCCACAGATTAGCAACCATTGCTATCGAATGGGCGGCGATGAGTTTGTTATCGTGATTCCGCCGGATATTTTCGGAGATATTACACAAATTGTGGATTGCATCAGCAAAATGTTTAATGAACCATGGAAGCTGATGGATGTTGAATATTATTGTACGATGAGTATGGGCCTAGCGATATTCCCGGACCATGCTGCTGACGTACAACAGATTATCAAGAAAGCCGATTACGCAATGTATGAGGCCAAAAAAGGCGGCAAGAACCGTTATCTTTGGTATACTCCGGACGATCCTGCTAAGAAGCAGAAGGAAGAATTCGAGGAGTCCATTCGTACCATGGTTGGCGCAGAGTGCAAGGATTTTACATTGCATTATCAGCCGGTGTTTGGTGCACAGGGTGAGCTCATTGGAGCAGAGGCTCTGGTTCGCATTTCTTCCGACCAGTTCGGCGAATTGCTGCCGGCCGAATTTTTACCGGTTGCAGAATATTTGGGACTGATGAACCGCATCGGTAACCATGTATTGCAGTCTGCCTGCGAGAAGCTTGCCGTTTGGACAAAGAAATTTTCGCCTGATTTTTTAATGTTTGTTAATATTGCATCGACACAGCTACTGCAGTCCAAGGCTGTTGAACAAATTTTGGCAATTATTGAAAAAAGTGGCGCTTTGCCAGAAAATGTGGTTTTGGATGTGTCCGAACGCATTGAGTTTAGGGATGAAGAGAAGGCATTTTCTACTCTGGAAATTCTTCATGCGCATGGTGTGAAAACCGCCATGGACGATTTTGGAAGTGGAAAGCAGTCCATTACGATGCTGGAGCGTATGAAGGCCAGCTTCATTAAGTTTGACCACACCTTCTTAGGCAACTCCTCTGACGCACTGATTCGCGAGGGTGTTATTGCCGCTGTAACGCAGATGGCCAATGCCATGAATGGCAAGATTGGCTTTGTGGGTATTGAAACCGAGGAACAGTTGGCTTATGCAAAGGCTCATGGCGGAGAATGTCTGGAGGGCTATTACTTTGGAGAACCACTTCCGGATGATGATTTTGAGGCCAGATGGTGGAGTGCGAGAAAGTGACCAAATGACTAGCTACTACGTCTTGACAAATTCTTGACAATGTCGTACGCTAACGATGTCGAAAGACAAATATAATATTAGATCTTCAGGGCAGGGTGAGATTCCCGACCGGCGGTATAGTCCGCGAGCGAAAGCTGAACCGGTTTGATTCCGGTACCGACAGTAAAGTCTGGATGGAAGAAGATGGCAGAAGGGGTATTTGTATGCAAATGCTCCCGTATTCTGTGATTCCACAAGCCCGTAGTTTTCTGCGGGCTTTTTCTTATTCTCAAAGAGAGTAAGGTCCTGAAGCCCCGAGTGATCCTCGGGCAAGGAGGAACAAACATGTTCAACAATTTACCAATTGCGTTTGAAAACGCAACAGAAACCACTCAGCCAGTAAAGGAATGGACTTATTTTAACTTTCCAAAGCTTGCTGAATCATTCTCAAAGAATGCAGTATTCTTTGCAGAGTTTGTTGGAATCATGGTAGGTATCATTGGCCTCGCCTTGATTGCAGAGCTGATTATTCGTAAGAAGCGTGACACAAAAGAAAAAATCCTTTCCACAAGAAAGGTTGCCGGAATTGGTATTCTGGCAGCGATTGCTGGTGTATTGATGCTTCTCGAGATTCCATTGGTATTTGCACCAAGCTTTTACAAGCTGGATTTTTCAGAACTTCCGGTTCTGATTTGTGGCTTTGCATACGGTCCTGTTGCCGGTGTCCTTTGTGAAGCAGTAAAAATCCTGGTTAAAATGCTTTTAAAGGGAACAAGTACGGCTTTCGTTGGAGAACTTGCAAACTTTGTAGTGGGTTGCTTTTTGATTTTGCCGGCAACCATCATTTACCATGCAAAGAGAACCAAAACCTTTGCGGTGATTGGATGCGTAGTTGGTACCATTTGCATTGTGATTGTCGGACCAGTATTTAATGCATTGTATCTGTTACCAAAGTTTGCAGAGATGTTCTATATGGAAGTAGAGGACCTGGTTGCTATGGGTACTAAGATTAACCCTGCAGTTACCAATATCTTTAGTTTCGTGGCACTTTGTGTAGCACCGCTTAATCTGATTAAGGGTGTAGCGGTTTCTGTGGTGACCATACTGATTTATCATCCACTTCGCAGAGTTTTAAAGGGTAACGTATAAAAAAATAAAAAATTATTTTTTTTTGTGGGGTTTTTGTGGGTAAGCGTGTGATAAATTGTGTTTACATTAATTAGTGTATTATCTATTCATTCATATCCAAACCCCAAGAAAAGAGGTCTTCTACCCGGAAGACCTTTTTTCGCGTTTTTATGACATGGATTGGTTGTACGCGTCTGTGCAGCACTTGAAATTTTGCCCTGTTGAATTTATACTATTATGCATAGTGAAAGAACGCTGAACAAACCGGTCCTGCGTGACACGCGGGACCGGATTTTTGGCGTAAAAACAGGGAAGAAAAGGAATATCAGCCCACGTTTGAGAAGGAGGATTTATGAATTACAACAAGAATGTCTATGAACTGCTTTTTGAGCAGAACATCGATGAATTAAAGAGTGTGGGGTATCTCTTTAAGCACAAGAAATCTGGCGCAAGAATCGCTATTGTATCCAATGATGATGAGAATAAAGTATTTTCCATTGGTTTCAGAACACCACCATCTGATAGCACGGGTGTACCACATATTTTGGAACATTCCGTACTCTGCGGCTCTGATAAGTATCCGGTAAAGGATCCATTTATTGAACTGGCAAAGGGTTCCTTAAACACCTTTTTGAATGCTATGACCTTCCCGGACAAGACCATTTATCCAGTTGCCAGCTGCAATGATGCAGATTTTAAGAATTTGATGGATGTATATATGGATGCGGTATTGCACCCACTGATTGGTTCTCGTAAGGAAGTGTTTTTACAGGAGGGCTGGCATTTTGAAATGGAAAATGCAGAGGCTCCATTAACCTATAATGGTGTGGTTTATAACGAAATGAAGGGCGCATTTTCTTCACCAGATGATGTGCTGTTACGTTACTGCATGAATTCTTTATATCCGGACACCTCTTATGCAACGGAATCCGGCGGTGATCCAAAGAATATCCCGGATTTGACCTATGAGGCGTTTGTGGAATTCCATAAGAAGCTCTATCATCCGGCAAACAGTTATATTTATATTTATGGTAATTGTGATATGACGGAAAGACTGGAGTATTTGGATCGTGAATATCTCTCCAAATATGATGCAATTCAGGTGGATTCCGAGCTGAAGGTGCAAACTCCATTCACCCAGATGCAGCGTGTAGAAACAGAATATTCTGTGACAGCAGAAGAGGGAACCGAGAAGAAGACCTATCTTGCTTATAACTTCTCTATTTGTGACGCATTGGATTTGGAAACCGTATTTGGCTTCTCCATTCTGGAATATGCTCTTTTGGCAGCACCGGGCGCTCCTGTAAAGCAGGCATTGACCGATGCGGGCCTTGGCGATGAGATTTACTCTTCCTTTGACGATGGTGTCAGACAGCCTTTCCTGTCCATTGTGGCTAAAAATACGGATCCTGACCGCGAAGAAGAGTTTGTAAAGATTATTCGTGATACTTTAACCGATTTGGTTAAGAATGGTTTGAATAAGCAGACCTTGGAAGCAGGTATCAATTCAGATGAATTCAAGTATAGAGAAGCAGATTTTGGCCGTTTCCCGAAGGGTCTGATGTATGGTATCAATATGCTGACCACCTGGCTGTATGATGAGAATCATCCATTTGACCGCATTGCCCTGAATAAGGCATACCAGTTCTTAAAGGATAATCTGAATACCGGTTTCTTCGAGGGTTTGATTGAGAAGTATTTACTGAACAACCCACATTCCAGTCTGGTTGTATTAAAGCCGGTTGTGGATTTGGCTTCTAAGGAGGAGGCAAAGCTGGCTGAAAAGCTTGCAAAGATTAAGGCAAATCTGTCTGCAGAGGAAATCGATGCAATCGTTAAGCAGACCGCGGATTTGAAGGCATATCAGGCAGAACCTAGCACGGAAGAGGAGTTAAAGTCCATCCCTCTGTTGACCAGAGAAGATATTCGCAAGGAATCGATTCCTTTATATAACGATTTTTCTGAAATGGATGGCGTGCCGGTAGCGCATCATAATATTTATACCAATGGCATTGGTTATCTGAATCTGAGCTTTGACATTCATTGTGTTCCGGATGAGGACATTCCATATCTTGGAATTTTGAGTGCTGCAATAGGCTATGTCGATACGGATGCACATTCCTTCGAGGAATTCTCGAATGAAGTGGATATCTTCACCGGTGGCATTGCTCCAGATTTTACTTCATACCAGAATTACAAGAATCTGAAGGAATATCGTCATATGTTCCAGGTGAAGGCAAAGGCATTAACCACGCGATTTGATAAGGTGTTTGCATTGATTCAGGAGATGGTTTACACCTCTCATTATGATGATTACAAGAGACTGAAGGAAATCCTTGCAGAGAGCCGCTCTATAATGCAGGGCAAGCTTATTTCTGCAGGCCATGGTACGGCAATCGCTGAGGCAAGTGCACAGTACGATGAGGCTGCCAGAATTGGCACATTAGCTACCGGTATTTATTTCTATGACTTTTTAGGCGATATTCTGGATAACTTTGAAGAAAAGAAGAGCACCGTTGCACAGAAATTAGCAAATCTGGTGGATTTAATCTTCAATAAGGACAATTTGATTGTATCTGTTACGGTTGCCAAAGAAGAGGCTGCACCGGTTATGGAAGAATTGGCAAAGTTTTTGAGCGCACTCCCTCAGGGTGGAAAGCCGGTTGTGGAACGTGCATTCACCTATGAGAGAAAGAAAATTGCTTACAAGACCGCTGGCCAGGTGAATTATGTGGCCAGAGTCGGAAACTTCTGTGCAGCAGGATTGGAGCATAAGCCTGCACTGACCGTATTAAAGACCATTATGGGTTATGAGTATTTATGGACCAATATTCGTGTATTGGGTGGCGCTTATGGCTGCATGAGTAACTTTGGTAAAAACGGAAAGAGCTATTTCGTATCCTATCGTGATCCAAACTGCAGAAAAACCAACGAGGTTTATGAAGGTGTTCCAGCTTATGTTGCTGGATTTGATGTATCCGAGCGAGAGATGACCAAGTACATCATTGGAACATTCTCCACCATTGATACTCCGATGAGTCCTGCCGCAAAGGGTAGCCGTTCCTTCTCTTCATGGATGAGCAATATTACTTATGAAGAATTGCAGGAGGAGCGCGATGGACTGATTGCTACGGGTGTGGATGATATTCGTTCATGTGCTCCGATTATGCAGGCAATTTTAGACAATGGCTGCATGGTTGTTGTGGGTTCTAATGATGCGATTACAAAGGATGCGGATATGTTCGATGAAATCCGTACACTGGCATAGAGAGGTTTTGAAATGCAAAACATGGATCAGGTAAAAACAGGCTTTGTGGCGCTGATTGGACGTCCGAACGTGGGAAAATCCACCTTGATGAACCATTTGATTGGACAAAAAATTGCGATTACTTCCAATAAGCCGCAGACGACCAGAAACCGTATTCAGACAGTTTATACAGAGGATCGTGGTCAAATTATCTTTTTGGATACACCGGGTATTCACAAGGCAAAAAATAAGCTGGGTGAATATATGGTCGGCGTGGCCAATAAGACTTTGGATGATGTAGATGTGGTGCTTTGGCTTGTAGAGCCGACCACCTACATCGGCGCAGGTGAGCAGGAAATTATCAAGAAGCTGCGCAATTGCAAGAAACCGGTTCTTCTAATCATTAATAAGGTGGATACGGTGGATAAAAATGAAATTCTGAAGTTCATCGATACCTATCGCAAGGAGATGGACTTTGATGAAATTGTTCCTGTTTCTGCCTTGAAGGGCACCAATACCGATGATCTGGTGACCTCCATTTTTAAATATTTGCCATATGGCCCGATGTTTTATGATGAGGATACCGTAACGGATCAGCCAATGCGTCAGATTGTTGCGGAACTGATTCGCGAGAAGGCTTTACGATGCCTTTCCGATGAGATCCCTCATGGTATTGCGGTCACGGTGGAGAAGATGACAGAGCGCGAAGATGGCTCCATGTGGGATATCGAAGCAGAAATTATTTGTGAAAGAGACAGCCATAAGGGAATCATCATTGGCAAGCAGGGCGCAATGCTGAAGAAAATCGGCTCTGCTGCGCGTTACGAAATAGAGAAGATGCTGGAATCAAAGGCAAATCTGAAGCTTTGGGTGAAGGTTCGCAAGGAATGGCGAGATTCAGAACTGCTGATGAAGAATTATGGCTATCACAAGGATGACTTGAAATAATACTGAGGAATAGACATGGCAGATCAGATACAAGTGAATGGTATGATTCTTGCCTCAAGGCCACAAGGGGAGAATGATAAGCGGCTGGTAATTCTGACTAAGGAACTTGGAAAGATTACCGCGTTTGCCAGAGGCGCCAGACGCGCTGGCAATCATTTGATGGCCGCCAGCGAAAGCTGTGCCTGCGGAACCTTTACATTAATCCGCGGCAGGGAAGCATATACTCTGATTCAGGCGGATATTAAGAATTTCTTTCGTGAACTGACAGAGGATTTGGTGGCTACCTATACCGCGTATTACTTTTTAGAACTGGTGGATTATTATGCGGTGGAGAATCAGGAGGGGACGCAGATGCTAAACCTTCTATATGCCGCATTTAAAGCACTTTTGAATCCAAAGATGGAGCATCAGCTGGTGCGCCGCGTTTTTGAATTAAAGTTGCTGGTGGTCAATGGTGAATATCCGGATTTTTATCATTGTGGGATTACCGGTAAACAGGAAAATCTAACTTATTTTTCGATAGCCAGACATAGTGTGATTAGTGAAGAGGCGCATACACAGGCGCCGGATGCAATCTCTATTTGTGACAGCACCCTGTATGCTTTACAGTTTGTGGTTCGAACCCCGATTGGCAAACTGTTTTCCTTTGCAGTCACGGAAAATGTTTTGACCGAGTTACGTATGGTCTGTGATCGCTGTCGCAGAGCTTACATAGACAGAACGATGAAGTCCCTCGAAATTCTGGATATGATTCCGTAATATCGCGCATGCGAAAGGACTAAAGTCATTCTTGACGAACGAGGATGTCTTCGATATAACTTATAATAAGTGTCGCCGCAAACCTGCGGCTTCACACATATTTTATGAAAGGCGCCTCACAGCCGGTGGGGTGGCAGGTGAATTTTTATGGAAAAAACATTGGAAAAGATTGTTGCTTTGGCTAAGTCCAAGGGCTTTGTCTATCCGGGATCTGAGATTTACGGTGGACTGGCAAATACCTGGGATTATGGTAATCTTGGTGTAGAGTTAAAGAACAATGTTAAGCGTGCATGGTGGCAGAAATTCGTGCAGGAAAATCCATACAACGTAGGTGTGGATTGTGCAATCCTTATGAATCCACAGACTTGGGTGGCATCCGGCCATTTGGGTGGATTTGCAGATCCATTGATGGATTGTAAAGCTTGTAAGGAACGTTTCCGCGCCGATAAATTGATTGAGGACTGGTCCGCTGAAAACAATTTTGATTTCGGTG
>JAZUHV010000242.1:0-6476 GCA_045641925.1 Butyrivibrio sp. | reverse complement strand
CTCTTTTTAGCATGGTCCATAAGCTTTTGCAGGATACCATTTGTCCGAATTTCTGTTGCACACGCAGGGTCCCAACACTTGTCTGCCACCGCTGCAACGTCCATAGTCAGGTAAAAATCCATCGGCAGGTCGATGCTTGTCTCATTGCCTCCATACTGACAGCTATTATTCAGGTGCAGGTAAGCGCCTCCATCTGAATCAAAGCGAAGTGTGATTATCGTAACACCTGCCGGGGTATCATAATCGCCGGCCGTGGCCAGCCTTACATCGGTATGCAAAAAACGAAGTCCATACTGCTTTGCAAGCTGCTCCGCGCTCCCATCAAAGGCTCCACGCATTAGCACATCGTTCTTCTTAAACAGTCGAAGTGTTTCATCCGACATTCCAAGTCTACAGCCCGGACTTAAAACAGAAAGCTCCTTCAGGGTTGGCAATAATAGAAAGAAGTCCTCCTCCACTTCTTCTATGCCTGCGCCTATTTCAAAGCAAAGCCCCTCTGGGTCCACACGCAGTGGCTGATCCATCCAAAGCTTCATATGTTCAGCCTTTAAACGCTTCTCTCCGTATGCTTCTAATTTATGGTTTCCGCCGATAATACTCATTCAGGCTAGTCCTCCCATGGACGGATGCGGTATCTGGCGCCAACCTCATCGCAGATTGCCTGGCACTGAGCCCCCTCGTCCTTGGTAATAGTGGTATCTACCGTTGTCATTACAACGGTTGGCACATATAAAGCTGCCTCTTTGGCAAATTCGATCAATGCGTCAAAGGATTCTATTCCAAATTTAGAACGCGTCAGTTCATAAAAGCGTTCCTTATTTGGTGTATTCAAACTAATGGAAACCGTATCAATCAGACCCTTTAGCTCTGGGGCGATGTTTCTGCCATTGACCAGATTGCCCAAACCATTGGTATTTATACGGATTTTCTTTCCATAGGTCTTCTTCACATAATCCGCAACCTGTAAAAGCACATCAATGCGCTCCGTTGGCTCACCAAAGCCACAGAATACCACTTCCTCATACTCATCCAAATTAAAATTGGAAAAGTCTGCAATGACCTCCTCCAAGGTTGGTTCCTTTTCTAACCACAGCACACCAGATTCTTCCATGTGATCCCTGGTCTGTCTCAGGCAAAAAGTACAAGCACATGGGCACTTGTTGGTTAAATTCACATACAGATTGTTATGTACTTTATATAAAATCGTCATGATTCGTTCTCCTTTTATGGTCTAAGCGTATGTAATACTTCCTCAAAGCAAACTCCATCGGTTGTCGGAATATCATATTCTTCCGTCGCAAGGATGCATTTTTTTACAAAATTCGAAGCTCTGCGCACGGATGCATCAAACGAAACCTGATGTACCGCATCGGCTGCAATGACAGATGCGAACACATCCCCGGTTCCAGAGCGTTCTCTTCCGACGCGCTTCACCCGAATCACGGAAGTTTCCCTGCCTTCCTCATAGACAATATTTCCGATGTAAGCCCCCATTCGAATTCCGCTGATTACAATACGGCGATGTTTCGAATGCATTCGCTCTGCTAACATCTTCACAATGTGCTCATAATCCTTCATCGTAAAGCGTTCCGGCGCATAGTCCGTCTCGGTCAGAATGCAGGCCTCGGTCAGATTCGGTGTCAGAATATCTGCATACTGAACCAATTCCCGCATTTTTTCGCACATTTCCTTTGTATAAGTCGGATATGGTTTTCCATTATCACCCATCACAGGATCCACAATCACGGTTGTACGCTCATCCCGAAAATCGCAAATAAAATTCTTAACAATTTCTATTTGTTCCTTCGAACCCAAAAATCCGGACAATATACCCTCAAAACGAAGATTCAGTTTCTTCCACTCTGCAATGTACTGCGGCATCTGCGCTGTGTAATCGTCAAAGTAAAAGCTAGGGAATCCGGTATGGTTCGAAAAAATCGATGTTGGCACCGGGCAACACTGGATACGCAACTGCGAAATAATCGGCTGCGAAACCGCTATGGAGCAACGTCCAAAGCCCGAAAAATCATTGATTACCGCTATTTTGTTTTGATGGTTATGTGCTTCAGTATTCATATGCGAATCTTACCACCTTCACGCAGAAATGAAAAGAAGTTATTTTGTACTCTTCGTTTGAAAATATAAAATCGATGCCACTAATAAGGTCAGTCCCTCTGCAGCCGCAAAGGATAACCAAACGCCACGCATTTGTAGCAAGGCAGACAATAATACCGCAAAGCCTGATATTGCAACTACCCCGCGTAAAATCGAGGTGCTCATGGCAGAACGTACCTTCTCCGTAGCGGAGAAATAGCCAATCAGAACAATGTTCACACCCGCTAACAAATATCCCGGAAAATATAGCCGCATACCCAGTGTGGCCAGTCCCGCGAGTGACTCATTCTGCTCACTGTTAAAAAGACGCACCAAAGGTTTCGCAAAGATTCCGGTAATCACAGCACTGATTATCGCCAGACAAATTGCAGTAAGTACGCCCATTCGCAAAAGTTTTCGTTCTGTGCGATGGTCCGCCTTGCCATAGCTTTCTGACAGAAGCGGCTGACAGCCATTACTGATTCCGCCAAACATCGCCGTCACGACAATGGCATAATTGGCAATCACACCGTAAGCCGCCACTCCTATATTTCCTTCTAACGAAAGAATAATAAAATTGAACACGGTCGTTGTAACAGCAGATGCAAATTCTCCGATAAATGCAGATACTCCAAGTCCTATGCTATGGAACAAATCCTTTGCAGAAAGGTGCAGCGGGAATAGCTTCAGCGTGTTCTTTTTACTGCCAAAATGGAACAGGCAAACCAGCATGCAGACAATAGGAGCTGTGCCGGTTGCCAGTGCAGCGCCCGTCATACCCATCCCCATCGGAAACATAAAGATATAATCGAATAATACATTAAACAGGCTTCCCGCAATGGTTGCAAACATCGCGACTACGGTTCCCTTATCGTTTCGAATAAAGGCAGTAATCGTGTGCTGCATCATAAAGAATGGTGAAAGAATCATGAAAATTCTAAAATACGGGACACCCAGCCTGGTAATATCTGTATCGCCACCCATCAGCTGAATCATTCGATCCGGAAAGAAGATTCCCATCACCATAAATGGCACAGCAACAATCCATTCCCACATGATTGCATTGCCAAAAAAGCGATTGACATTCTCCGAGCCTCTGGCGCGTTCGATTCCATACCTCGTCGCAGAGCCGATGCCGATCAATGCTCCCAAGGCAAAAACCAGTCCATATAACGGCAGACTCAAATTTAAAATGGTAATACCATCCGCGCCTGCTGCCTTTGAAATAAAAAAGGTGTCAACGATAATGTAGCAGGAAATCCCGAGGGCTCCTGCTACGTTTTGTGACACATATTTCCAATATCTTTTTGAAATTGAAGTGTTCATAGAATTAATTACTCGGTACGAAGTGCTACAACCGGGTCCTTCTTTGCTGCGCTTCTGGATGGAATAATTCCGGCAAGAAGCGTTAATAACATACTGATTGCAATCAGGATTACTGCCACTGGCAATGGTAATACCGCACGGATATTATGAATGCCAGACAAGTTCTGGATAATCAGGTTAATTGGAATACATAAGATTTCTGTAACCACTACGCCGAACAAACCAGAGGTAAAACCAATAATCATGGTCTCCGCATTGAACATGCTGGATACGTTCTTCTTAGATGCACCGATTGCACGCAGGATACCGATTTCCTTGGTACGTTCCTGTACAGAAATTAATGTAATAACACCAATCATGATGGACGAAACGATTAAGGAAATCGCAACGAACGCAATCAGAATATAGGTAATAACATTGATAATGGTTGTAATGGAAGACATCATCAGTCCAACATAGTCCGTGTAATGAATCTGCTTCAAATCGTCCATATCATCGTTATACTGTGCAATTACATCCTCGATAACATCCTTATTTTCAAAGGAGGTCGCAAACAAATTGATGGAAGCAGGTGAATCCAAACTAACATCGCCCAAAACGCGCATATTGGACTCATAGGTGCTCTTTGAGAACTCAACAAAGTTATCAAAGCACTCTGCCAACTGCTCAGTGGTCATATGATCCATACTCATCAAAAGGGTCTGGGCTTTCTCGTCCTCTGTCATGCTTTCTAACTGAGCCTCAACCTGTGCTGCATACTGCGCTGCAATCTGTTCTCCAAGCATCTGCTCAAAATAGCTCTTCAGTTCCTCATCAGACATCTGACCAAGGTATGCACTAATTTCCGCCTCGGACATATTTAACTGGGTAGCCATTGCCTGTGCCATGGTTGCCTCAATATCCGTACGGCTCATTGCTGCCATATACTGATCAATGGATTCCTGTAACTGTTCTTTCGTTGGAGTGCCCATGATCTTTACATATAATTCAGCCTGTTCCGCCTTGCTTAAGCCGTCCACATATTCCTTAAAACTTGCGGCCTTCTCCTCTGCAGATGGCTCCTTCTCAGCCTTAAATGGAAGACCTGTAAAGATATCGGTATCTGGCGTAGCAGCCTGTGCCTTCATTGCATCTGAGCCCTGAGATTCACGAATGATATATTCGGTCAATTCCTTTGTATACGCAATGGATCCATCAATCATGGAAGAAACTGCATTTTCGCTTGGCTTAATAATACCAACAACCTTTAACTTTAAGCTGTTGTCATACAAATACTTCAGACCTGCATCCGTCTCACGGCGGTCCTTATAGGTACCGGTAGCCTCATCATAAATATAGCAGTCGGAAGTCAATACGACATGGTAATCCTTGCCGCAAATCTCCTGATAGCTCCATCTCTTTAATGAAGTATCGATATCATCCTGATTTGCTACATTCTCAAATACCTTCTTGATATCATCATAAGATTCCCAACCGAGTGCATACAGGGTTAAGTCATCCAACTCATTTCGCTTATTTAAAACGACTACGATTTCATCGTATGAGGTTGGCCACTCACCATAAACCACGTCATACTGGGACTTTACGGTATCGTTAATCAAATCACCATTGGCACCGGAAAGCATTTCGGTCCACAGTTCTCTTACATACATGGAGGTCATGTCAAAGCCAAATGCATTGTTCTGCATATTCAGCACATTGGACATGTCTAAGCCCATGTTTTCATAGATGGCTCTTAATAAAATCTGAGCGGTATCGGACAGAATAATCTTTCCGTCAGCATCTTCCGTATACACAGTCATGTCAATGTCATAGGTGTACTGAATACCACTCAACGCGTCCTTCAGCTTATTATCTTCATCTTCCGAAAGCTTATTCTCCAAGAACTTCTTAAATGCCTTCAAATCGTTTTCTGTACTTTCAAGATTGTTCAAGGCATTAATCATGTCAAACATAACGGACTGAGAATAAACCGCATCCATCTCATGCTTATGACTGTTCACACGATCATCAGACATAAACGTGCTCATCAAAGATCCAATGTCAATCGTGCTGGCCTGCAGGGTCAGTGGATAAGAAGAAAGGGTATCCTCCTGCACCTGATTGATATAATTGGTAGCACCCTGGCTTACCGCATAAATCAGTGCAATACCAATAATACCGATACTACCTGCAAATGTGGTCAACAAGGTTCTTCCTTTTTTCGTAAACAAATTCTTTAAGGACAAACTGAACGCAGTTGCAAAGGACATGGAAGCCTTCTTTCTGCTCTTTCTCTGCTGCTTAATCAATTCCTTCTGACTCTTATTATCAGCGCCACGGATTCCTGCCTTTGAAGCAGCATCGCTAACCTCCCGCTTCATCAGTTCAACCTGGTCATCCCCTTCATCAATTGGACGGGAATCGCTTAAAAGTACGCCATCGCGCATACGGATGATACGGGTAGAATATTCCTCTGCAAGTTCTGGGTTATGGGTAACCATAATTACCAGACGGTCTGCAGCAACCTTCTTTAAGATTTCCATAACCTGTACGCTGGTCTCAGAATCCAATGCTCCGGTTGGCTCATCTGCTAAAATAATCTTAGGGTTGTTTACAAGTGCACGGGCAATGGCCACACGCTGCATCTGACCACCGGACATCTCGCTTGGTCTCTTCTTTAACTGATTACCAAGACCGACCTCCTCCAATGCCTTCGTCGCACGCGCCTTACGCTCTGCCTTACTGATTCCGGAAATCGTTAATGCCAACTCAACGTTCTGCAAAACGGTCTGATGCGGAATCAAATTATAGCTCTGGAACACGAAGCCAATGGAATGGTTACGATAATTGTCCCAGTCACGATCCTTATAATGCTTGGTGGAAACACCATCGATAATCAGGTCACCTTCCGTATACTGATCCAAGCCACCAATGATATTTAACATGGTGGTCTTACCACAGCCGGACTGACCGAGAATCGAAACGAATTCACTTTCACGGAATTTCAAAGAAACGCCCTTTAATGCATGTACTAAAGTGTCTCCAGCTGAATAGTCCTTTTTAATATCAACAAG
>JAZUHV010000241.1:0-4456 GCA_045641925.1 Butyrivibrio sp. | reverse complement strand
GGACTGATATTTAAGCACTCCCGTATCGTGAACAATTCCGGTATACAATGCTTCAGCCACTTCTTTGGTAATCTTGGATTCATCTAAAATTTCATAAACGAACTCGCAGGTTGAACTAATTTCAGAATCAAAATGACTAATGGTTGCAAAGTCATGTCCATCAATATGATGATCAATATTAACAACCTTCTTCGCCTTCGCGATATATGGTCTGACAAATGTAGCTGTACGGTCTAACACACCGCAGTCCATTACAAAGAACAAATCATATGGTTCTGTATGGCCATCACAGTCATGCGCAACCTTGTCGGTTCCATGAATGAAATTAAAATGCTTTTCAAAGTTTTCCAGATATACCTGTACCTGCAAATTGGGATAATTGGCTGTCAGGTAATTATATAAGCCCAATGTAGAGCCCACACAATCTCCGTCCGGACGCACATGTCCAGTGATACCA
Organism: Butyrivibrio sp.; assembly: GCA_045641925.1. Taxonomy (GTDB): domain Bacteria; phylum Bacillota; class Clostridia; order Lachnospirales; family Lachnospiraceae; genus Eshraghiella. Next base: position 3,999 of record JAZUHV010000241.1, on the reverse strand, counting down.
ATTGTCGTAACGCCTTCTAAAACTTCTTCAATTGCCTGAATAGATAAGTTTTGACTCATTCTTCCTCCGTGTGGTTGCCCGCATTGACTTCATCAATCAGATGGGACATATTAACGCCATATTCAATCGACTGATCCATAATAAATGTAATCTCCGGAGTATTACGAAGATTCACTTCTTTTGCTAATTTTGTACGGATAAAACCTTCCGCACTACGAAGTCCCTTTAGGGTATCCTTCTGTGACTGCTCGTCACCAAGCACACTGATGTATACCTTGCAGGTCTTCAAATCCGGGGCGACGTGGCAAGCAACCACGGAAGTCATCAAGTTAATTCTTGGTTCCTTCAATTCGCCGCGAATGATATTACTGATTGCTCTCATAACCTCACCGTCAATACGGTTCAGTTTTGTACTGTTTTTTCGCATACTATTTCCTTTATTTCTGTCGAGGACAAACCCCAAGAATTAGTTTCTTGGGATTTCAACCATCATGTAAACTTCCATAATATCGCCCTCTTGAATATCCTGGAACTTCTCAAGAACGACACCGCATTCGTAGCCTTCCTTAACTTCCTTAGCATCATCCTTAAATCTCTTAAGGGAAGCAATTGGGCCATCATAGATAACATCATTGCCACGCATCAAACGTACAGAAGCATTTCTGTTTACATAACCATCCTGTACAAATACACCGGCAATGATACCAATCTGAGATGCCTTGAAGGTACTACGTACTTCCAAATGACCGGTAATCTTTTCTTCAAACTTAGGATCAAGCATACCCTTCATAGCAGCTTCAATATCCTCAATTGCCTGGTAAATGACACGATACAGACGTAAATCAACATTCTCGCGGTCAGCAAGGTCTCTCGCCTGGTTATCCGGACGCACATTGAAACCAATGATAATCGCATTGGATGCAGAAGCAAGTACAACGTCGGACTCATTAATGGCACCAACACCTGCATGAATAACCTTAACAACGACTTCTTCGTTAGAGAGCTTTAACAAGCTGGTCTTAACGGCTTCTACAGAACCCTGAACGTCAGCCTTAACGATGATGTCAAGTTCCTTCAAATTGCCGGCCTGAATCTGGCTGAATACGTCCTCAAGACTCATCTTAGACTTCGTTTCAGCAACGAGTTTTTCCTTACCCTCACGGATATAGGTCTCAGCGAATGCCTTTGCTTCCTTATCGGTTGTAGGAGAAACGAAGGTCTCACCTGCATCCGGAACATTGTCCAAGCCGATTACCTCTACAGGGATGGATGGACCCGCAGTCTGGATTCGTCTGCCCTTATCATCCACCATTGCACGAATCTTACCATGGCAAGGTCCGACAGCGATAAAATCGCCCACATGCAAGGTACCCTTCTGTACAAGAATGGTAGCAACAGGACCACGGCCCTTATCCAGCTTAGCCTCAATTACAAGACCTCTCGCACGACGGTCAGGATTTGCCTTTAATTCACGCATTTCTGCAGTTAATAATAACATTTCAAGAAGGTTATCCAGACCTTCACCAGTCTTAGCAGAAACCGGACAGAAAATGGTAGAACCACCCCAGTCCTCAGCAACTAACTCGTATTCGGTCAATTCCTGCTTAACACGCTCAATATTTGCACTAGGCTTATCAATCTTGTTTACAGCCACAACAATATCAATACCGGCAGCCGTTGCATGGTTAATTGCTTCTACGGACTGCGGCATTACACCATCATCTGCAGCAACGACAAGAATTGCAATATCGGTGGACTTTGCACCACGCAAACGCATTGCAGTAAATGCTTCATGACCAGGTGTATCTAAGAAGGTAACCTTCTGATCATGAATATCTACAGTATATGCACCAATATGCTGGGTGATACCACCAGCTTCCTTCTCCGTTACATGAGAAGAACGGATTGCATCCAAAAGGGAAGTTTTACCATGATCAACGTGACCCATTACGCAGACAACAGGAGGTCTGGCAACAAGGCTCTCTTCTGGATCTTCCTCTTCACGAAGCAATTCTTCAATAACATCAACCTTAACCTCATGTTCACAGATGCAATTATATTCCAATGCAATCTCTTCTGCGGTATCAAAATCAATGTCATCATTCATAGTAACCATCTTACCCTGTAAGAATAACTTCTTTACAAGTACGGATGGCTGAATCTTCATCTTGTCAGCAAGTTCCTTCAACGTAAGGGTATCCGGAAGAATCAAGGTACGAATGGTATCTTCCTCTTCCTCCTTCTTACGATTCTTCATCTGTTTTTCAAGCGCTTTGGTATTCTCCATACGCTCATTCTTATCATGCTGATTATTATCGCGCTTCTTATTCTCGCGATCACGGCTTCTCTGCTCCTTAGCCTGGGACTCTCTATTATCCGGAGCCTCAAAGCCTCCCTGAAGTCCTCTACGGTCCTGTCCGTTAGGACGTCCGCCATTGCGATTGTCGAAACGTCTTCCCTCATTATTACCAGGTCTTCCCTGTCCGCCCTGTGGACGGCCCTGACGGTCACCAAAGTTCGGTCTGTCGCCCTGTGGACGTGCTGGTCTGTCGCCATAGTTTGGTCTGTCACCCTGTGGACGTGCTGGTCTGTCACCATAGTTTGGTCTGTCACCCTGTGGACGTGCCGGTCTGTCGCCATAGTTTGGTCTGTCGCCCTGTGGACGTGCTGGTCTGTCACCATAGTTTGGTCTGTTACCCTGTGGACGTGCTGGTCTGTCACCCTGTGGACGCCCCTGACGATCACCCTGTGGGCGTGCCGGTCTGTCACCCTGTGGTCTGTCGTTTTGTGGGCGGTCAGATTGTGGCTTCTCGGTCTGCTGAGAATGTTCTTCAACCTTCTTTACAGGTACGATGTCATCCTGTCCTACACCATATTTTTCTCCATAACGGTCGCTTGGTCTTTGTCCAACCGGGCGGTCATTACTGCTGATTTTGATATTTTGTGGACGGTCCGTTCTTGGGCCCTGATTCTGTCCATTCATTGGACGGCGCTCACCTGGTCTGCCCTGGCCCTGTGGTCCGTGTCCATCCGGTCTTCTCTGACCCTGTGGGCGGCCCTGTGGAGCCATCGCACTATTCTGCGGATTCATAACAAAAACCAGTTTTTTCTTCTTTGGTGGCTCTGCAGGTGCGTCAGCAGGCTTTGCATCTGCCTTCTTTTCTACAGGCTTTGCTGGCTTTTCAGCTGGTGCTTCCGCCTTCTTTCCAAACTTCTTCTTTGCAGAAGCAATATCTTCTTCTGATACAGAGTTCTGCGCAGATTTAATCTTTTCATTATTTGCAGAAAGGAAATCCAGCAAATCCTTGCTGCTAATATCTAATTCTTTTGCTAATTCGTGTACTCTCATTAATTTATTGTTCCTCCGTGCTTGCCGAGATCTTCTTGATTAGAGAATTTGCAAATCCTTCATCTAACACTGCCACTGACGTTCTCATTTCTGTGCCGATATGTGCGCCAAGTGCCACCTTGTTTCCATAGACATAAAACGGAATCTCATAATAGGTGCACTTATTGGTAAACAATTTTTTGGTGTTTGCGGAAGCGTCCTCTGCAATAATGACCAATTTTGCTTTGCGCTCCTTCACAGCCTTTTCAGTTGCAAATTCGCCGCTCACCACCTGGCCGGCCTTCTTTGCCAACCCCAGCATGGACAAAATGTTATCTTGCTTCAAATTGCTCCATCTCCTTTTGAAGTTCCTCGTATACAGGTTGTGGAATTTGCATTTTAAAGGAACGCTCCAAGCCCTTGTTTTTCATTGCCTTCTTCAGGCATTCCGCGGACTTGCAAATATAGGCTCCCCTGCCATTCTTTCTTCCTGTATCGTCAAGTATGATTTGATCTTCCGGGGTCTTGATGACGCGCATCATTTCCCTTTTTTCTTTGCTCTCTCCACAACCAACACACATGCGTTGTGGAATCTTTTTAACGGTTGCCATAATTATTCCTGCTCGGAAGATTCATCCTCATATTCATCTGAATATTCTTCGTCATACTCT
>JAZUHV010000240.1:0-3093 GCA_045641925.1 Butyrivibrio sp. | reverse complement strand
AGCAACGTTCTGACCGAGACCTGCCTGGATTACACAACCCATATAAACATGATCAACCTTGTCAGCAGGAACACCAGCTCTGTTCAATGCTTCCTTGATTACAGCAGCACCCAGATCAACTGCAGGAATTGAGCTCAAGGCTCCACCCATGGTGCCGATTGCAGTACGACAAGCGCCTGCTAAAACGATTTTCTTAGCCATTATACATCCTCCTTGGATAATTTATTTGCTATATTTTTCTTTAAATTTAGAAACAACAATTGGTGGAACTAACTTTTCCACACCAGCATCGTAAAATGCCACTTCCTTTGCAATGGTCGAACTTAAGAATGAATATTCTAAGCAAGTTGACAAGAAAAGTGTCTCAATATCCGGATCAATGCTTCGGTTCGTCTGAGCCATCTGCATCTCGGCTTCATAATCAGACATAACGCGTAATCCTCGAATCAGAACCTTCGCATCATTTGCTCTAGCAAAATCAATTGTCAACCCTTCAAAGGTCTTAACACTTACGTTAGGAAGATTCTTAACGGACTCTTCCACCATCATGAGTCGCTCATCCAATGAAAACATCGGCTTTTTAGCACTATTCACAAGCACAGCCACAATCAATTCATCAAAGATGTGTGAGGCTCTGGTGATAATATCTAAGTGTCCGTTCGTAATCGGATCAAAGCTACCAGGATAAATTGCTTTCATACAAATTCCTTTTCGTTAAAATATTATTGTTATATTTTTAACAATCAAAGCAAACAACATCAGTTCTTCCAATAAGAATACTAGCACCAATGCATTAAATTGTCAATTTTTTGTCAAACTTTTTCGTATGTATATTTGGTACTAAATAAAACAACAAGAGACATGAGAAAATATCCCATGCCTCTTAAAAATATTAAGAAAAAATAACGCGATCAGTTGCGAAGTCTTCATGCTTTTTCGCAGAATATCGTGCCATTAAATCCTCTACGGTCATTCCCGCTCTCTCTTCTTTTGATATATCAAAAATAACCTCTCCAGAATCTAGCATTAGCGTTCTAGAGCCTGTCGTTAGAGCGGACTTAACATTATGAGTAATCATTAATGTTGTTAAATGATTTTTTGCAATAATTTTTTTGGTTATCTCCATTACCTTTTCAGCTGTCGCAGGATCAAGCGCAGCCGTATGCTCATCCAACAATAGTAACTGAGGCGGCACAAGAGTTGCCATTAATAGCGTAACCACCTGTCTCTGACCACCTGAAAGAAGTCCTACTTGAGAATTCATACGATTTTCAAGTCCCATATCGAAATCAGCCAAAGCATTACGGAACATTTCCCTTTCAGATTTGGTTACTGCGATATTAAGGCCTCCTCGCTTACTTCTAGAATAAGCCAGCGCCAGATTTTCTTCGATTGTCAAATGTGGTGCAGTTCCCTTCATGGGATCCTGAAAAATACGGCCAATATGTCTAGCTCGTTTATGCTCTTCTACGAAGGTAATATCCTTATGATTAAGCACAATAGTGCCTTCATCTAGGAGAAAGTTTCCACATATCGCATTAAACATCGTGGACTTACCAGCACCGTTTGAACCGATGATTGTGACAAATTCACCATCCTCTAATGTCAGATTCAAATGATTTAACGCTTTCATTTCATTTGGCGTCCCGGCTGCGAAGGTTTTTACGGCATTCTTAATCTCAAGCATGCTTTTTACCTCCCTTCAGCTGTTGCTTGTGAATCATGTCCTTAATCGCTGGAATCGCAAGGGCAATCGCAACAATTACAGCAGATACCAATTTGAACATATAGGCAGGTAAAATACCATATTTAATAACAATCGCAATAATCAAACGGTAAATAATGGAGCCTACCACAGCACTCATTAATCCAATCAATACACTGCGATGTCCAAAAATCGTTTCACCAATAATAACAGATGCAAGACCTACTACAAGAATACCTGTACTACTGCCAATATCTGCATATCCCTGGATTTGCGCTAATAATCCACCAGAAAAACCAATACATGCATTGCCAATTCCAAGAGCAATGGTTTTCGTTACATCTACGTTAACACTAGAAGCACGAAGCATGTCGGAATTATCTCCCGTAGCGCGAATACAGAGCCCAAAGTGGGTTTTGAAGAACAGATTCAATACAATAACAAAGATAATAACAAAAGCAAATGGAATCAAAATCTTTATTATTTCTTTATCCAGAGCAGGAATCAGATCTCGCATAATAGACAGCACCGTATCTGACTTTAAAAGAGATACATTGGCAGCATTATTCAAAACAAGCAAATTGACAGAATACAAACCGCTCATCGTAATAATTCCAGCAAGAATTGGATGAATCTTAAATTTTGTCTGTAAAAAGCCTGTAACAATACCAGCGGCAAATCCGGCAATAACGGACATAAAAAGTCCTAAAAACGGAAGTCCATGCACAGTAAACATTGCAGAAACAGCAAGACCAAATGCAAAGCTACCTTCGGTTGTCAAATCTGGCACATTCAATATGCGAAAGCTAATAAAAATACCTATGGCTAACAGGCCGTAAATCATGCCCTGCTGTAGAGTACTGTAAAAAATCGTAATCATCTAAAGCATCCTTAAAAAATTATTACTGAGGATCTGATAAGAAGGTAATATTGGCCTTCTGCTCATCAGAAAGAGCAATGCCCAACGCAGCCAATGTATTCTCATTAACTACAGTTGCCTCTGCTGGAACAACAATGGATGGAATATTTTCAACAGCAACGCCATCCTTTAAATACTGTAAGCCCATCTGTGCAGTCTTTTTACCAATACCGATATCAGAAATAGCCACCGTTGCGAATGCACCAGATAAAACAGTAGTTGCAGAACTTGCATATACAGGAATCTTTGCTTCTCTAGTCACCTCTGTCACTGTCTCAAAGGCTGACTGTACAACGGAATCATTAGGAACGAAGATAACGTCAACCTTTTCTACTAATGAAGTGATTGCAAGCTGAACTTCTGAAGAATCCGTAACAGTAACCTCTTCATAGATAAGATTATTGTTTATACAATATTCCTTTGCCTGCTTTGCAGTATTAACAGAATTATCTTCACTGGTACAGTAAAT
>JAZUHV010000239.1:0-2597 GCA_045641925.1 Butyrivibrio sp. | reverse complement strand
GCCAGCGCAATAGTTGCTGTCAAATACGATATCCGTACCATAAACAGACGTTCCCGTACCACCATAGAAATACACCCCGTAGTATCCTCCGAGGATGGTATTTCCAATGAACCGTACATCCTTGCTGACTCCGGTAGATGTTTTGTAGATGGCATAAGTCGTAGCCGTAGCTGTGGTATCCATATAAATGTAGCAATTGCGCAATTCCACATTCTCGTTGTTACCGGTAAAGGTCACACCATGGGTATTTGAAGTCCCGCCAGTAATAAAGGACACATTGCTCACTACAGCATTGTGGGCACTGCTGAAGGTAAAAATATCTGTACCCGTCGTCTTGAAAATCACATCTTCGCGATTGCCAGAAAGTGAAGTAATCTTCAGGATGTTGCTACCCATTACTTGAGAAAGATCCTCCAAAACATAAGAAGGATAGGTTCCACTTTGCATTTTTAAAGTAACATCGCCCTTAACACCGCAAAGTCTTATCTTTGAAACAGCATCTGTCAAAGAAGTAAAATCAGCTCCACTCTTGGTTCCGACCACATAATCGCCGGAAAAACGTTCTCCGCAACCGAAAGTAGAAATCGAAAGGGTATCATCGAAATTGGTCTTGTCTGGAACTCCATTCGGATCGCTGACCCAAACCTTGATGTCATCATACTTTCCCATAGAAGGAAAGTAATAACCTACAACGATGTTGGTGTCGGAGTAATGGTCAGGAAGATTTCCTCGCCATTGATAAGGTGTCTGAAGCACATTATTGACAGACCAGTTGATCTGACAGGTTTTCAGATCACCTAAACCCGCATTCTGAATATTCACATTCACATAGGTAGTATCTCCAGCTATGGCAGAATTCTGTGGTGAATTCAACTGAGTCAATGCAACGGAATTGCTATCCTCCGAACCCGGATTGACATACAGGCGGATATTCGGACGGTTGTTGTACAGAGTAGCCGTGGTTCCATTAAATGGGTAGGTGCTACCATAGTAATACATACAGGTATTATTGGTGAAGGTAGTAAAGGTGAAAGCTGCATAGTTGGAAGTTGTGGTCTGGTTGGCAGCTTCCCAATAAACGATGAGACTCTTGCCGGACTGCATCAAGAAGGGATGATCCAGCGTAATGTTCAGCCAACCTGTTTGAGTAGGTTTCAACGTGCCGGACCACACCAACGTAGCCCCATCCGTAACCGGATTGACATAAGCATTACTGGTAAAAGAGGTAACGGACGGATCCACCAGTTTGAAATAGCATTTCACATTCGGCACGGCATCACCGATACGGTAAACATCGTATGATAAAGCGGTAATCAGACCGGATATACCTCCTAATTCCTGTGCAGAAAACACACTTCGTGTCCACGAATAGGCACCCAACGGCCATACCGGTATGGCATAGGTTCCTCCATTCCGGGCTGTCCCGACCTGAACATAACCGCCAAGACCGCCAGAGGTGGGACGTTTAAGATACATAGATCCGAAAATCGTTTTTTCATTACCCATGGTATCTTTACCGAGAATAGAATATGAGATTTGGGTACCGAACAGCTGTTGAGGAATGGTTGCTTCCCAAATGGAATCACCCGAAATGCTGTTCATATAAATGGAATCGTTCGTAGTTACTCCATTGTACTTATAGGAAACTTTCAACCAAGGATGATAAATTCTGGCGATGGTACGCGTAGCGACCTTGGCCTGAATAGTGAAAGGACCAGTAGTATATTCCGTATCAGCAGGATTCTGCATGAAGGATACTTCAGGGAGATTAATCTGATGTTTGGAACCCATCAGGATAAAATCGTCGATAAGCCAGCCGTAAGCAAACTGTGTTCCTACAGTTTGCCCCCTCTTGATTTTGAATTTGAAACGCACGCGTTCCCAACCGGCATCATAAGACATGTCAAAAGTTTCTGTTTTCCACCAACCGTTGGTCGGTTCTGCCAAAGAATCTTTCGGTTTCCAGTCTTCATAACTTTGTTGACTGAACTTGAGTTGTTTGTACGGTGTACGATTGGCTCCTTTGCGGCTTTCAAGCGGAATTTTCGTCCACTTGGCACCCAGTTGGTCAATCTGGAATTCAATGGTTGCTGCATCGCTCCACGAGACTTTACAGATGTGGCTGAAACTCAATGCCACATTGGAATAAGCTCTACAATCGAACCATTGGGAGATAAACTCCACAGAGTCTCCGGGCTGAGACGGGACAAAGCCCAGGTATGCTCCCTTTCCACTCGCTTTCAGCGTCGTAGAAGGCGTCCACCCGCTCTTTGCCGAGAAGGTACAGCCTGAACTGTTGTCAAATGTTTCGTTGACGATAGTGGTCAACTGTGCATGTGCACTGCCGACAACCAGCCAACAAAACAACACTAGAAAGAATTTTAATTTTTTCATAATGTGTTAATTTAGTTAATAATAAAATGAATTAAAATTTTTTTTTTTAAAAAGCAAAAATAATGGCAGGTTCTAAAATTTAACTTTCCTTTGATTTTCGGACAAGACAGCGAACCTGCTTGAACCGTTTTGCCCAAAAATTGATTTTGCAAAATTACAATTTATATGAATATCTTCGTTATAAATTGCTCGTTTTTCCTGTT
>JAZUHV010000238.1:0-2401 GCA_045641925.1 Butyrivibrio sp. | reverse complement strand
GGAGCATGACATCGCAGAGCCTTCTGTCGCCACGACAAAGTGCGGCTTCCAGCATACTCAGGTCAGATTGATGATAGATATAGTTAAAATTCTTTGCGCGCAGTTTGGATTTCAACAGCTTACAGCGCCGAAGGTATTCATCAGGCGTAATTTGAGACTCCCACTGGAATGGAGTTCCGTTCTTCGGAACAAAGAATGATGTAGAAATCGTAATCGTAACTGGACGCTTCGGATTGGGAGTGTTTTCACGCCATGCTGCAAGAACTTTATAAGCAAGGTCCGCAATACCTTCAACATCTTCATCAGTTTCAGTAGGCAAGCCCAGCATAAAATATAGCTTTACCTTATTCCACCCACCAGCAAACGCCGTCGAACAGGATCTCAGTACATCCTCTTCAGTAACATTCTTATTGATAGCATCACGCAGTCTCTGTGTACCAGCTTCAGGCGCAAAGGTTAAACCACTCTTACGAACCTTCTGAACCTTTTGCATAAGCTCCACAGAAAAGTTATCTGCGCGAAGAGAAGGCAGACTAAGATTAATTCCTCTGGGAATACAGTAATCTAGCATTTTATCCGCAAACTCCCCCAGACCACGGTAGTCTGAGGTAGATAGACTTGACAAGGTCATTTCATCGTAGCCGGAGTTTTCAAGTGCCTTCACAGCCAACTCATACAGCTTTTCAGGGGAACGTTCACGTACTGGACGATAGCAAAAGCCTGCCTGGCAGAAACGACAGCCACGAATACAGCCACGGAAAAGTTCCAGGACCGTACGGTCATGAACAATCTGGGTAGATGGAACGATGGTTTCTGTAGGGAAATATGCAGAATCCATGTCTGTGATGATTCGCTTCACTACAACCTCAGGAGCACCTGGAGCAGGAATGATCTCAGAAAGCGTACCGTCGTGGTTATATGTGTGTGTGTACAGAGAAGGAACATATACTCCCGGAATTTTAGCAATCTCAAGATAAAACTCACTGCGAGAAAGACCGCGCTGCTTTGCATCACGATAGCACTTTAGGACCTCATTGTTGAGATTCTCCCCTTCTCCAATGACACAAAAGTCCAAGAAATCTGCCATTGGTTCAGGATTATATACACCTGTTCCACCGGCAAAAACCATATGTTCAAGCCCATTTCCGCGATCTGCAGACTTCAGTGGGATATGCCCCAATTCAAGCATATTCAGAATATTAGAATACGCCATTTCGTATCCAACAGAAAATGCGATTAAATCAAAATCGTACAAGGGATCATGACTCTCTAAAGCCCAAAGAGGAAGGTTATGGGCACGCATCTGCTCTTCCATATCGCCCCAAGGTGCAAAAACACGCTCACACCAGACCCAATCTAATTGGTTCATGGTAGCATACAAAATCCGCAGGCCAAGATTAGACATTCCAATCTCATAGGAATCTGGGAAACAAAACGCAACGCGTAAATCAACCTGCGTTTTATCCTTCATTATTTCGTTATATTCACCGCCGGTATACCTTGCGGGTTTCTGCACAGAGGGCAGAATTCTATTTATTAAATCGGTCATATACTACCGCCTAAATCACTTAAATTTTACCATTCCAACTAACTGCCCGCCGTCATTCCACACGCGGCCATCTGTACCAACAAGTAGATCGCCATACAGATCAAGACTAATGTCAATAGACTGTTGATCACGAGGTGTTACGCCTTCCATCGTATTTGAATCATACTCCATCAAAAAGGGTTTATTGTTCATTTCTGACTTTGGCATTCCGCAATGCGGGCATGCAAGCGCTTTATCTGAGATACTCTGTCCACACTCCGGACACTTGATAAGCATAAAAATACCTCCATAATTTCAATGGAAATATTATAATTGCATAAGGAAGAAGGGTCAAGTAGTCAGAAGACTTTTAGCAAATTGACTGTGTTGGATTCCTTGAAAACGAAGGTCCTGTATGATATTATTTCCGTATAATCCTTAGCTTTTCTGGAGGAATGAAATATGTCTGAAATTGAGAAATATATTACCAGTATCCCTGATTTTCCGGAGCCTGGCATCATTTTTCGTGATGTAACTTCCGTTCTTGCTGATGCAGATGGTTTAAAGTTATCCATCAATGAGCTGAGCAAGTTGCTTGATTCCGTAGAGTTTGACGCAATTGCCGGACTTGAATCCAGAGGTTTTATTTTCGGAATGCCTCTAGCATACAACTTAAGCAAGCCTTTCATACCCATTCGAAAGAAAGGCAAGCTTCCCCGTGAAACAATTGAAGAGACATATAATCTCGAATATGGTACAGCAACGATCGAGGTACATAAAGAGGATGTAAAAAAAGGTATGCGCGTGGTGCTGATTGACGATTTGATTGCTACCGGCGGAACCCTTGCTGCAGCAGCCAAATTAGTTGAGCGT
>JAZUHV010000237.1:0-3609 GCA_045641925.1 Butyrivibrio sp. | reverse complement strand
ATCGTAGTTCATTATGTTCGTAAAATTAATTATGAACCTTTAAATCCGGACTATACCATTGCTCAAGTCATTGAAACCGAATCGGAAGGTCCGACAGGGGTGGAAGAGACCAGTCGGGCAGACACGGATGAGGAGGATATCGAGGCCTTCCAAAAGGAGGCGGAAGCGGCTCTGGCAGAGCTTGGATTAACCTTGAGCGATGTGCCTGAGGATGAGGTATTTAATGTTCTTTTAGTGGGGTCGGATAATCGTATATCCGGATATAGCTCCCGCTCAGACACCGTGATGCTACTCTCGGTAAATTTTCGTACCAAACAGATTACACTGACCTCATTTTTGAGAGATTTGTATGTATATATCCCGCAACGAGATGTTTATGATAAACTAAATTCGGCGTACCAATACGGAGGAATTGACCTTCTGATGGATACCATTCAGTATAATTTTTCCATTCGTGTGGATTATTATGTCAGCGTAGATTTCTTCGCCTTTATGCAGGTTGTGGATATCATCGGTGGAATTGACATTGATGTTCAGGAGGATGAATTATACTGGTTAAATGAATACATTCATGCAAATAATCTGCTTTTGAATGTATATGAGTATGAAGATTATATCGATGAAGCGGATGGCTCCATTCTTCATTTGAATGGCAAACAGGTGCTTGCATATGCCCGTTTCCGTTATGTTGGAAATGGTGACTTCTCAAGAACCGAGCGTCAGCGAAAGGTAATGAATCTTGCCTACGAAAAGCTAAAGCATGTGAATGCAGCGCAATTGGTGGAGCTTTTGAACACCATATTGCCACAGATTACGACCAATATTCCAGAGTCTGAAATTTATGCTTTACTGGCCAGGGTGCCGGAGATTAGCACTTATCAGACCGTGAATTGGGGAATCCCTGACAAAGAGTATCACTACATTACCATTAAAAAACAATCCAGTCTTGCGATTGATTTTAAGGCATATGTGAATCGCCTGTATCAAACGATTTATGGAAATGTGGTATCATTAGAAACAGAAGAAAATACCAATTAGGAGGAACATAATATGAGATGCCCTTACTGCGGAGTAGAAAACACAAAGGTTATCGATTCCAGACCGGCAGAGGATAATTATTCCATTCGCCGTCGTAGAATGTGTGATGCTTGCGAGAAGCGCTTCACCACCTATGAAAAAATTGAAACCGTACCATTGGTTGTCATCAAAAAGGACAATAACAGAGAGCCATACGATCGTAGCAAGATTCAGGATGGTATCGTGCGTTCCTGCCATAAGAGACCGGTTTCTATGGATACTATTACCAAAATTGTGGATGAAATCGAAAATCAGATTTACAACATGGATGTAAAGGAAATTCCAACCGCTAAAATCGGTGAACTGGTTATGGAGAAGTTGAAGGATTTAGATGCGGTTGCATATGTTCGTTTTGCTTCTGTATATCGCGAGTTCAAGGATGTAAATACCTTCATGCAGGAGTTAAAGAAGTTCTTACAGTAGGAGTTATATGTTTCGAAAATTCTATCCGACAATGTGGGTGGATTCCTCTTACGAGATTGACTATCAGGGGCTTTATGATGCCGGTATTCGAGGTCTTATTTATGATGTGGATAATACCTTGGTGCCGCACGGTGCACCGGCAGATGAGAGAGCCATTGAACTGTTTTGCCGACTGCGTGAGATTGGATTCCAAACCTGTATTATTTCGAACAATAAAGAGCCCAGGGTGAAGCCATTTGCCGATGCCGTGGGTTCAAAATATATTTACGATGCACACAAGCCGTCCCGAAAGAATTATGAGAAGGCGATGGAATGTATGGATACGGATGTGAAATCGACCTATTTTATTGGAGACCAGTTATTTACGGACGTGTATGGTGCTAATCGCACCGGAATTCCTTCTGTTCTGGTAAAGCCGATTAACAAGAAGGAAGAAATCCAAATCGTGCTGAAACGACGCCTGGAGTGGATCGTTTTGGCAGCATACAAAAGAAAGTGCAGGAAAGAGACCAAAGATGGACGCTAAGACAAAGCTTTGTTGCCTGATTGGCAATCCTGTGGGACATTCACTGTCTCCGCTGATTCATAATACATTGGCAGAATGGATGGATATAAACCTTTGCTATACGGCTTTTTGCGTGGAAAAAGATCGTGTAGGGGATGCCATAAAGGGTGGAAATGCTCTTGGTATTCTAGGCATGAATGTGACGGTTCCACACAAATGTGAGGTAATTCCATATCTGGCAGACATTGACCCGCTTGCAAAAAAAATAGGTGCGGTCAATACACTTGTATCCGTTGAAGATGGATATAAGGGCTATAACACGGATATCATTGGTCTTCGCAGGGAATTAGAAGAGGAGCAGGTTCCAATTCAGGGACGTGAGGTGATTATCCTTGGAGCAGGTGGTGCCAGCAAGGCAATTAATTTTTTGTGCGCAGATATGGGTGCTACCAAGATATATTTGTTAAATCGCAGTATCGATAAGGCTATGGAACTTGCGAACGAAGTGAATGCTTCCTTTGGAGAAATTGTTGTTCCGATGAAGCTTTCGGATTTTGCACAGATTCCTGCAGGTAAATACCCGGTAATTCAGACGACCAGCGTTGGACTGCATCCACATGATGATGAGGCGCCTATTATGGATGAGGCTTTTTATGAGTATGTATCACATGGTGTGGATATCATCTTCAATCCGGCAGAAACCTTATTTATGAAACTTTGTAAGGAACATGGAGCACAAACTGCAAATGGCCTGAAAATGCTTTTATATCAAGGAATTGCGGCTTATGAACTATGGACGAACACGACGGTTTCGCAGGAAATGGCTGATCGATTGCTGGTGAAAATGGTTGCTGCTATGGCAGACAAATGATATAGGGGAAACAGTATGAAGAACATTGTTCTGATTGGATTTATGGGTTCCGGAAAATCCAGTGTGGGCAGATTTTTTGCTTCACATCATCGCATGACGCAGATAGACACGGACCAGTACATCGAAAACCGCGAGAAAAGAAAGATTTCACAGATTTTTGAAACGGATGGAGAGGATGCATTTCGCCGAATGGAAACCGATGTGGTGAAGGAATTGCTGGAAGCTAACAAGGAAGATGTTATTTTATCCGTTGGCGGAGGACTTCCGATGCGTGAAGAAAATCGTGCACTTTTGAAGAAGTTTGGAACGGTGATTTATTTAAAAGCCAGTGTGGATACGCTGGAACATCGTCTTTCCTTTGATAAGAGCAGACCGCTTTTACAGGGCGGAAATATGCGCGAAAAAATTGAGAATCTGATGGCACAGCGTGAACAGGTCTATGAAGAACTGGCAGATTATGTCATTGTAACGGATGGGAAAGGCGTTTCCACAGTGGAAAGAGATATTATGCTGGCAATGGAGGGTGAAGTATGAAAATTCTTGTAATGAATGGCCCGAATTTGAACTTTTTAGGCATTCGAAATAAAGCGGTGTACGGCAATCAGGATTATGCTTATCTGGTTCAAATGATTGAAGACTATGCCAGAAAAATTGGTGTGGAAGTAGAATGTTACCAGAGCAACCATGAGGGCGCGATGATTGACAAAATTCAAGAAGTCGGATCGTAGCCATG
>JAZUHV010000236.1:0-3426 GCA_045641925.1 Butyrivibrio sp. | reverse complement strand
GGATGGGTTCTTTACCTCAACTCTTCCGCCGGAAGCCAGCTTGCGAACCTCCTCAAGGCTCATATCCTGACCATTTTCTCCGGTGAATTTTGCCTGTTCCACAACATCCTTGAACTGGCTGTCACTCAAGTCCAGAGTTTCATCCGTTAAAAGAAGTGCAACTTCCTCGCCCAATGTCTGGAAATATCCACTCTCAATGGCACCAACTTCCAAATCGGACTCAATCTCGTGCATTTCCTCTTCGGTAATCTGTAAATCCATGTCACCCTTTTCCAGGTAAAGCTCCATGGAATTTTCAACATCCTCTACTGTAACGATGTTGTACTCGGCCTGAATGCCGCCAGCCACCGCATCCACTTTCGTAATGCAGCCATATCCTACTAATTTCAGGTTGTCCTGGTTATTTAAATCACCATTGTAGAAAATGATGAAATCACCAGTCTCCACTTTCGTCTTATCATTCAATCCCAATTCGCTGTGTATAGCGGTATTGAAATTCAATTCTGAAGAGGAAATCAAGATCTTTCCGTCATCAATAGAGCCATCGTCCTTTACCGGAATGGTATCCGAACGCTTTACAATTTCCTCATAGTTTGCTGACTGGTAAGAAAAATTTCCGCCATTTGGATCGCTGGTTACCGTAATGTAAACCACCTTTCCATCCACACGATTATCTGCGGTAATCGTTCCTTCATATACAGCAAGCTTATCGCCCTTATGGAAGGTCTGGCTTCCACTGTAGGTTGCATCTCCCTTCACATTATTGCGTTCTGCAAGGTATTCGCCATTCTCATCGGTCGTGACATTGAACATACCCTTGCTCAAATCCACACCACCAATTTCAGAAGCAGGGACATAAATAACGTCGTCTGCCAACTCCAGATTGTCGATTTCATCTTTGTGAACAGTAAAGTTATATTTATCCACCGTAGCCTCAGTGGTTTCATCTTCATATATAAAGCGAACGCGCTCCGTATCTGCAATCACCACCTGATGAAGATTTCCCGCATTCCATGCGCCGGTAGAAGGGTATATCTGATATTTTGAAAGGCTTTCATATGGGTTTTCTGCATCCTCATCAAAGAAAAATGCCTTTGCAAAAACATTAATATAGTCATTCGGATATTCTTTCTCCTGCAGATATTCATATAAATCTGCATCCTCTGCAAGTCCAAAGAACTGTTTTAAGCCCTTAGCATCCTTATATGCAAGCTTATGCTCATCCAGTTCCAGTGCTTCCTCCATGTATTCCAGGATAAACTGTTCCTCGTCGCTAAGCATTGGGCGTTCCTGGCTGATAGTGCTTACGTGCGATAAGATATAAGAAACCTCATCACCCTTTGTCAGATTGCTTACCTGCAAAAGTTCACGAACTTCTTCCTCAGATAAATCTCTTGCTTCCACATAGACCCTAAAGTCCGCATCTACGTCCTGGCTGGCCACATAATCAAAATGGATTCCCAAGTCCTCTGCGCCGGCCTGTACGGTAAATCTTGGGTACAGAGTCATATCCTTGTCTACGACTGCATCCTTTGGCACCAGCTGGGTAAATTCAGCATCGTAGTACCATCCAAGGAAGATACATCCGTCCTTCTGTGGATTCTTGAACGAATAAATTTCCGTTCCCTTTGCAACCTTAGTTGCTTCCGGCACCCATACACCATCTTCCTCACTGGCAAACGTTATCGTAAACTGTCCGCTGAAGCCCCCACTTTTTGCACAATAGCAAGAGCCCACGGTTGTACCTGCAATGGCAATCACAAGTACAATTGCGATGATGCTAAAAAACAGTTTTTTGTTTTGAAACACCTTCCTGAAAAACTCCTTCATTCATTCACTCCTTTATGTATGATTGGTATAATTTCTCGGCTTCCACTACAGGAACCGCTATGTTTAGATTCTGTGAGGAATTGTATGTTCCCATCACAATTCCAATTACCTCACCATGGTTATTGAATACAGCCCCACCACTGGCTCCTGCGGAAACCGGCGCTGTAAAGAGAATGGTTTCCTGTCCTCCGCTCTCCCAATGGCCGCTGACCACACCGGTTGTCACCATATTGAGCACGCCGTACTGGCTGCCTATGGTAAGCACCTTTTCGCCCCGCGCGGTTTCTTCCGTGGAATATGGCAATGGGGTCAATTTTGTTTCCTGTGGAATCCTGCAAATGGCGATGTCATAATCCTGATTTGCCACCAGCACGTCCTTCTGTTCCAGTCTGTAGCTGTTCCCCGCCTCATCCAGAAGTTCCAGATAAGCCATATTTACAATTACATGGCAATTCGTCACCACCAGGTTTGATTCAAACAGCACCACACCGCTTCCGGTAACCAGTACATCTCCATCATCCTCATAGCTGGTGATTTTCAGTACCGATTGTGCCGCCTGTTCAATTCGCTGCGGACTGTCCACAAAGCCCAATTCCAAGGCCTGTGTGTTTTGCTCCGTATTCTGTTGGGCTGATGGTTTGCTCTCAGTCTCCCCTGTAGGCTTGCTGTAGCAGGCACTGCAAAAGAACACTGTCAGGGATAGAAAAGCCATCCAAATAAATCGTTTTTTCATAGCAACCTTTCCTTAAAAAAAGTCCCTTTTGTTATATAGTTGCAAAGCTCCTATTTTATAATCTTTTTAAGTTGTCCCTCAGTAATACCTTCTTCGTAAGTTATATACTTACTGTATTCACCATCTTTCCATATAGCGGCTAAAATTTTATTACCTTCTCCCTTAACAAGAACGTTTTTTTCATTTATTGTAATTGATTTTTCAAAGGTAAAATTCCACTGAAATCCGGTTTTATCCCCATCTCCAGCATACATTCCAAAAGTTAAGATTGCATTTTTGCCATTGTAGTCAATATATGCAGCCTCACCATATGTTCCATATATCTTATCATTATACTCAATTGGAACATACTCAGGTTCTTTTATAGGTATTTTGCTGTATTCTACAAGTTTCTCAAGCGTCGTAAAGGTTTTACTGATAGGACCTGTTGAAACGCCTGGTGTAACATCATCCCCATCCATATCAGGTGTAGACACTGTGGGCACATTTACTGTAGGAGTATTATCTGTGGGTTTATTATTTATATTTCTCATCGGAATAATAATTGCAATTGCAATTACTGCCGCAATTGCAGCTATGGCTGTCATTACTCTAATAACATTATTACGTTTCTTTGCTTTTGTTTTACTCTCAATTCCAGAAAGGATTCGAGATTTCCTGTCATCGTTCATAACAACATGACTCATTACTTTGTTATATTTATTCAAAGTCATATTCCTCCCTTAAAATATTTTTGAGTTCCGAACGTCCACGACTTAAGTTGGACCTTACCGTGTTTTCATTAGCACCAAGAATCGTTGCTATTTCTGCAGTCTGATATCCCTCTTGATAAAATAAATGTATTACTTCTCTATACTTTGCTG
>JAZUHV010000235.1:0-5407 GCA_045641925.1 Butyrivibrio sp. | reverse complement strand
AAACAACCAGGCTTGATGCCTGGTTGTTTTACTGTTCCCAATATGAAATTAATCCAATAAGGAATCCATCTCTTTAATTAAGTCTCCGAACAGCTTCAGGGCTTCACGGATTGGCTCAGGAGAGGCCATATCCACGCCGGCACCGCGTAACAGAGATACAGGATCTTTGGTACATCCGCCCTTTAAGAAGTTGAGGTAATCCTCTACAGCAGGCGCGCCTTCCTTTAACATTCTGGTAGAAAGAGCGATGGCAGCAGAGTAGCCAGTTGCATACTGGTATACATAGTAGTTGTAATAGAAGTGAGGAATTCTTGCCCACTCTAATGCAATTTCATCATCAAGAACCATATCCGGTCCGAAATAGAATTCATTCAGCTTGCGGTATTCTTCACAAAGCAGATCTGCAGTTAACATTTCCCCACTCTGAACCAATTCATTCATACGAAGCTCAAATTCAGCGAACATTGTCTGACGATAAATTGTACCCTTGAACTGCTCCAGGAAATGGTTGATTAACAAAATACGTTCGGCTTTATCCGTAGTCTTGCCTAAAAGGTACTGCATCAAAAGTGCCTCATTACAGGTGGAAGCGACTTCAGCCACAAACATTGTATAGTCTGCATAGATTGGCTCCTGATAGGTATTGGACATATAGGAGTGCAGGGAATGTCCCATCTCATGAATTAAGGTAAACTCGGAGTCGATATTGTCCACATAATTCATTTTTACAAAAGGATGAACATGTGCGCCGTTAGAATATGCGCCGGATGCCTTGCCGACATTTTCGTAGCGGTCCACCCAACGGTTCTCAAATGCCTTAGTCAGCACGCTCATGTATTCATCACCATAAATTTTACAGGTTTCAAGGCAGTTTTTAACGGCTTCATCATAAGGAATTTCACGAGAGGTGTCTGCAACCAAAGGTGCATAAACGTCATACATGTGAAGCTCCTCAACGCCAAGCGCTTTTTTACGAAGACGAACATAATCATGCATAAATCCGATGTTTTCACGAACGGTAGTTATCAGATTACGATACACTGCAGGGTCCACATTGGTACCACTGACAGCGGCAGCAAGTGTGGAATCAAATTTTCTTGCGCGAGCATTAAATTCAAGGGTCTTCATCTGACTCTGTAATAATGCAGCCAGCGTATTCTTTACAGCATCATAGCTCTTGTAGAAGGAATGGAATGCTCCTTCGCGAACACGACGGTCATCATTCATTTCTAATTGTACGAAATTGCCATGGCTGAGTGGAATATGCTCGCCATCTATAACAACATCCTCATATTTCATATCTGCATTGCAAAGCAAATCGTAAAGAGTATTTGGAGCCTGGCTCATTTCACCGGTCATGGCCATCAGCTGTTCACCGTTTTCATCTAACACATGATCACGTACGCGGACGATATCTTCAATTGCAATGCGGAATTTTTCCAACTTTGGCTCTGCTGTAAAAAAGCCCTCCAATTCTTCCGGCTTCAGGGCGAGAAGCTTTGGTGAGAGGGAAGAGGTGGCACCTGCCCAGGTTACATACAGGTTCATGGCTTTAGCTCTGAAATCCTGATACTTGGCATTGGTGGTATCCTCATCAGCCTTTAAAGATGCATAATTGTAAATCTCGCCAATGGTTACGATTTGTGAATTCAGTAACTCCAGATAGGCGAGGAGATTAGCGGCGGAATCCGTCATCGTCTGAGCGACTTTGGAGATTTCAGCGATATCCGCTTTGAAGGCTTCCATGGCTTCTAAATATACCTCATCTGTGGCAAATAAGTCCTCGGTAGCCCAGGTAAATTCCTTAGGAACATCCTTTCTAAGGGTTGTTGCTCTTGTGTTCATAATAGAACCTCCGAAATAAAAGATGGCTCTATTATAGTCTTCTTATGAAGGGCATGCAATAAGGGAAAAAATTCTGTAAAAAAAGGAGGACCCGTCGAATGATTCCGACGGGCTTTATGAAAAAGAAAAAGATTTTGAATAAGCGATTTGTTTAACCTGTTTATAATATAGCAGACGAATATTGAAAAAATATGTTGAAAAAGTGAACAATTTGTTAACACTTTTATCGCGTTTTTACCTCTCTGCAAGGTGGACTGACAGATACTTGGCCATATAAGCCGGGCGCTGATTGATGAAATTGTAGATTCCTTTCATAAATCCATCCAGGTGTCCGGGATCGGTCCAAATAGAGTACACCCCCTGATTACGAAGATTCACCAGATATTTAATATAATAGTTCTGTTCATTCATTCGGAGGTCATGTACCTCCTCCAAAGTCTGAATGCAATTGTCCGGTGCCATAACACTATCCATCAGCTCATAGATTTTGCTTATAAAATACTGGCGACAATCCTCCCGCTTCATTAGTGCAGTGAACATAGGAGAGTAGCGGTCTGTCTTGGAATTTAAAATCATTCCAAGATTGTCATAATTTGCCTGCGTCACATCCTGATCATATAAACCGAAAGAATAATCCATATCGTGCGGAAGGAATCGCCACCGACCATCAAATACCCCTTCGCCATAGGACTCCCCTTTTGCAGCAACATAGCGGTAGCATTTGTAATTATTTTGTGGCCAGTCCCAATTGCAGATATAGATATTTAATGCATAATAATCGAGATAATTTTCTACATCCATCCACTCCGTCAACCTTGCATATTCGGAATCCTTGGTAAGATCCTTGCTAAGGAAATCATAATAGGCATCATTAAAGCCTTTTACAACCTCGCGTTCCTTCGTCTGCTCCTCATAGTTGTCTTCATATTTCCATTGCTCATTGCCCTCGGCAACATAGAAGGTACCATCACATTTTCCGTATTTTTCTTCAAAGTAATCATGGTTGAAGTTTTCGTGGAGCCAGTAATAGCCATAATAAGCACCATTTATATAACCGACAGCTGGACGAACCCCTTCATAGTCCTGAAAGCCAGCCTTTTTAGCAAGAGTCTGAACAAATTCATCGCGAAGATAAGCAAACTGGAAATCATTTCCGCAGTTTCGTAAGACCAGACGCTTGTACTCGTTCATTGTTTTATTTGGATTATCCACTCTTGGGGTATCAAATAAATTGGCTTTAAAGGTCTTGTGATCATAATCATAGGACTCTCTGGCATACAATTTCATGGATTTAATTGGAAGGTCGCGGGAGGCACCGCCATAAGCACGTAAGCCAATGTTTTGTGCCAGAAGCTGATTTCCCTCGGAATCGAGCGCAACGAGGTAGGCACCACGTTCCCAATCTGCACCACGATTCCCGGAATTTTTGTCTGACAAAATACCGGTGGAAGAATTTGTAAGTTCATCAGGATCGCCCCAGATGCAGAAAACGTCGGTGGTGAAGCGGCTTTCTCCATTGCGTCCAACCATATACGTTTGTGCAGTACGTGCGGACGGAGTGCGGTTCATTGCGGTGGCAATTGCACGAATGCAAACAATCTTTGGGAAATCGGAGTAGTCCGGATACAAATCAATGGGTTTGGTATAAACAGGCGATTCGTAGGACGGCTCGGACCCGTCCAAGGTATAATGAATTTCCTCATATTCATTTGTACGAAGCTCTAATTCTATGGAGGTAAATTGTGAATAGAAGCCGCCCTTTACGGAATAGTGAATGGCCCCGTCTTCGGACAAAAATCCGGTATCGGGTGTGCCGATTGCCAATCCATCACAAGCGCAAAAAGCAGTTACAAAAAGCATGCTGCAGAATAAGAAAAGGATTGTGGTTTTGATAAATTGCTTTGCTTTCATATGATTTGTCCTTCCATGCTGCTCGGTAAGTTTTCTAATTTGTTTTTAGTTTACAGTTTGGCAGAACTGAATGCAAAGGTTTCTTGCGTCATTTGTGCGAATTTGATAGAATGAGAGCGTTATGAATTCAAGAAATTATCAAAACGAATTGAATCAGTTAGTGGCAAATCTGCAGGAGACTGGTGAGGTACCAAGCCTATTGTTGCATGGCTGCTGTGCTCCATGTAGTAGTTATTGTTTGCAGTACCTTTCCGAATATTTTGACATCACACTGCTTTACTACAATCCCAATATTTCTCCTGCTGAGGAATATGAAAAACGTGTGGCCGAAGTAGGGAAGCTCATTGCCAGAATGCCTGCCAAGCATCCGATTCACCTGGTGAAGGGGCGCTATGAACCGCAAGAGTTTTATGATATCGCAAAGGGGCTTGAACAGGAACCGGAGGGCGGCGCACGATGCTTTGCCTGCTATGAATTGCGACTTCGTGAGGCGGCAAAAATGGCCCTTGATGGCGGCTTTGATTATTTTACAACTACTTTGACCATTAGTCCGTTAAAGAACGCGACCAAACTGAATGAGATTGGGGAACGCGTTGGTATGGAATATGGAGTGAAACATTTACCGTCCGATTTTAAGAAAAAGGATGGCTATAAAAAATCCGTAGAGCTTTCCAAGGAATATGATTTGTACCGCCAAAGTTTTTGCGGCTGCGTATATTCCAAGGAGCAGGCGAAACGTGAGGGAAGATTATAATTGCACATGAAAGGCAAAAAGGAGGCAACTATGTATACACATGAGCACATCGTAAGATATTATGAAACCGATCAGATGGGAGTGGTTCATCATTCCAATTATATTCGCTGGTTTGAAGAAGCCAGAGTGGAATATATGAGAGCAATTGGCTTGCCGTATGGAAAGATGGAAGAGGCTGGCGTTCAGGTGCCTGTTGTGACGGTTTCCTGCACATACAAGGCTCCTGCGAAGTTTGATGATCTCATCGTGGTGGAAACACGTGTGAAGAAATACAATGGCATTGTGGTTGAATTGTCCTATGAGGTGAAGGAAAAAAACACCGGAGCGCTTTTGGTTACTGGTGAAAGCTCCCACTGCTTCGTGGACAGCACGACCTTTAAACCGATGGTACTTCGTTCTAAAAAGCCGGAAATGCATGAATGCTTCTTAAAATCCATGGAACCGGAGGAAGCATAGCATGTGGGCATATGAAAGCGTATTCTATCAGATTTACCCAATGGGCTTTTCTAATGCGCCCTTTGAAAATGATGGTGTGCAGCGACATGGCCTTCAAAAGGTAACGGACTGGATTCCACATTTAAAAAAGCTTGGTACGAATGCAATTTACTTTTCACCGATTTTTGAGTCCGATACACATGGCTATAATACGAGGGATTATAAGAAAATCGATGTGCGTCTAGGCACGAATGAGGAATTTAAGGATATTGTTACAAGGCTTCATGAGAATGACATTCGTGTCATTGTGGATGGAGTATTTAATCATGTGGGACGTGGACATTTTGCTTTTCAGGATGTGCTGCAGAATCGCGAAAATTCCAAATATCTGTATTGGTTTAATATTAACCTTGGCGGAAATGATGCCTATAACGACGGCCTTTGGTATGAAGGCTGGGAAGG
>JAZUHV010000234.1:0-4283 GCA_045641925.1 Butyrivibrio sp. | reverse complement strand
CCTAAGCCCGCTTGGCCTCCGACTTAATCCTTAAAGGTTTCTGGTGACGACCTGCGGCAAAGATCTCTGGCAATCATTGGATAAGATGCACCCGATGGCACACGCAGGTTATCCTCCAGAATGTACCAATTACCGTCTTTTCCTTTCACGAGATCGATGCCGGAAATATGTGAATATACATCCTTTGGTGGCACTGCACCTTCACACTCCGCCATATATCCGCTGGAAGCAAAGATAAAATCCTCCGGCACAACGCCATCCTTTACAATCTGTTTCTTGGTGTAGATGTCTTTCAAAAACATGTTCAGGGCAACCACTCGCTGCTTTAAGCCCTTCTCCAAATAGTCAAATTCATCTGCCTCAATTATGCGGGGAATTGCATCAAACGGAAATAGTTGTTCCTTAAACACGTTGTTTTTGTAAATACCAAACTTCACGCCATATCTGGCCAATAATTCGTTTACTGTGTCCGTATGTTCCAGTAATTCCAAATGTCTCATTCGCAATCTTTCCTTCCGTATACATAAAAAAAGCGCCCAGCAAGTTCCTTGCTGAACGCCTTTGTTCATTTGTCATTATGAATATCATATTGGCTACGAAAAATCAATGTTATACATTGAACTTTTCGGAAATTTACGCATTATTACTTCATCATTTGATCGATTGCCGCGTTTAATTGCTCAATCATTTCGGTATTTCCGTCCTCGATTGCATGCACAATACAATGCTCCATGTGATCCTTCAAAATGATGCGGCTCGTGGCATTAATAGCACCCTTCACGGCAGAAAGCTGAATCAGAACATCGGAGCAATCCTCACCATTTTCTATCATGTGCTTCACCTTTTCCAGATGCCCGATGGTTTTCGCGATTCTGTTAAGAACGGCTTTGGTGTTTTCATGATAATGTCCATGATTCTTCGTACCTTCATGAGTGTGCTCATGATGATGCGTTTTCTCACGAACGAGCAGATCCACCTCACGGCCTAATCGGTCCCAATAGATTCGAACCGTCTTCACATACTGGAAGCCATTCTTTTCCTGCACAATGCCAGAAGCCGGATTGTCAGAAAAATTCCCACACCAGAGTTTTGTATAGCCAAGCTGATGAAAGCAGTACTCACAGGCAGCCTCCACAGCCTCTGTCATATAGCCCTTATTCCAATACGGATAACCCAGCCAATACCCCAGCTCTCGCTCCTGGTCATTCGGTTCAATTCCCTCGCCCTCGTGAATCGGATCAATTCCCATATTTCCGATAATATCCCCAGTTGTCTTTTCCACAATGCAGAAGGTATGGTCATTCATCAACACATTTTGTAATATTTGTCTGGATTCTTCTAACGTTTTGTGCGGTGGCCATCCACATGGAGGGCCCACGTGTTCATCCTGAGCCAGGACAAAGCATGCCTCAGCATCCTCTATGGTCCATAGGCGAAACCCCAAACGATTTGATTCAAATACAAATTCCATGACAGTTATAATCGGCAAATATAATTCTTTCCGATTTTCTCCTCAAAATATGCTTAGAATTATATCACACCTCGTTCGGTTTCGTCACCCCATCCTGAAATTCTGTCATATGTGGGCGCTTCCATAAAGGCAGATGATTCATCTGGCAAGCTCTGTTCTTACGTTCCTTGATGGCAATTGCGTCAAAAAAGGTCCGCCACATATCCGTATACGCATCCTCATAGCCTTCTGAAACTGCCAGCATATTAAATTCCACTTCTGTCAGGTATCGAAGGTAACAATCCTCTTCTTTAGGATGTACAGCAGCCAAACGGCGTCCATCATCTATGATAACAAAATTCTCCGATGGCATACGGTCCGCGAAGTGCTCTGCCACCATCAGGACCACATTGCTTTTCGGCTCAATATGCGAAACATACAGTGCTCCGTCCAGGGATGTAAACCGTGCGAATTCACGGAAGGAGGAAAATTCATTCCCCACGCGCCGATTCAGTTCCATCAACCGAATGACCGCCGGCTCCGTTAGCATTTTGATCACACGTCCGCCAAACATATATCCTAGTATCATAAATCGGTAAATCGCATCCGGCGCATCCTCTTCGCAGGACATCGCTGCGCGGAATATCCACAGAAATGCCTGATGGGATATTTTTTTGTGAATGGACTGCGTGACCCGGTCAGCCTTGACCGGGTCCGTTTCCACTTCCTTACATTCATCAAAAATCGTCGGCTGATAGCTGGATTTCCATACCAGACGAACGTTATCATGTCCCACCTTTATAGACAGACTCCAGGCCTCAAACACAGCGGTCATAACATTCTCAAACCGGTCTTCACATAAAAACACCCAGATCATGCACTACCACCTGCCTCTCTTCCCGTTGCACCCATCCATTGAAACAGGTCCATCTGCCGATACGCTTCGTTTTGATGGGCAATCTGCCAGTTATCCTTACGGTTAACATCCGTCAGTCCACGCAGAATATATTCCTGCTCAATCGGGGTATGATACATCATGCGGCCATTGCATAGAATAAAATAGTGTGCGCGTTTTAGCACCACACCCATCTTTTTCAAATTTTCAAAAGTCAGACGGCCATACCGTCTCGCCTCTATGATGCGCCTTGCAGACTTCGGTCCAACGCCCGGGACACGTAAGATAACATCATACGGAGCCGTCTGCAGTTCCACCGGAAACTGGTCCAGATGCCGAATCGCCCAATCACACTTAGGATCAATCTGCTCATGAAAAAACGGATTTTCCTCGGACAAGAGTTCCTCCGCCTGATATCCATAATACCGCAGCAGCCAGTCCGCCTGATACAAGCGATGCTCACGCAAAAGCGGCACAGGGGTCCCAAGCTTTGGGAGTGCATCATCCTCATTCAAAGGAATATAAGCAGAATAAAACACACGCTTCAGGTCATAATTCTGATACAGATGCTGCGTCGTTTTCATGAGTGCCAGATCGGTTTCCTCTGTTGCACCAATAATCATTTGTGTGCTCTGTCCTGCTGGTGCAAATGGGCGGGTCAGCTTGGTATCATTATGAAAATTTGCGGGAAGCTGCTTTCTTTCCTCCTGCAAAAGCAAAGCACGCGACTCCCCCGCCACCTGTTTCTGCACGGAAGGATTAAAAATGCTATTTGGTAAATATTCATTCACACGGCTGCGCTCCATGCGCGCATCCTTTCCAATGGCAAGGCGGTGTGCTGCAATCGTGTCCGTCACCTTACTCATCGGATCCAGAATGGTCTGAAAAGACTTATTCGGTGCCAGCTTCTTTAAGGATTCCTGCGTCGGAAGCTCCAGATTAATACTCATACGATCCGCCAGGTACCCAATCATACCCACCATATCATCGGACGCGCCCGGGATGGTCTTCACATGAATATAGCCATTAAAATGATACTTGCGGCGCAGCAGTAAAAGCACCTCGCACATACGCTCCATGGTGTAGTTAGGGTTCTTCAAAACGCCGGAGCTTAAAAACAGACCCTCGATATAATTGCGCTTATAAAATTCAATGACCAGTTGGCATAACTCATCCGGCTCAAACGTGGCACGCTCCACATCATTGGACGCGCGATTCTGACAATATTTGCAATCATATACGCAATGATTGGTCATCAGCACCTTTAAAAGGCTGATACAGCGTCCATCCGCCGCGAAGGAATGACAGATACCACAGGACAAGCTGTTTCCTAACATACCCGCCTGCCCTTTTCTGTCCACTCCGCTGGAGGTGCAGGCCACATCATACTTCGCCGCATCTGCAAGAATTCTGAGCTTTTCTTCAGTTGTAGGAGTTAATCGAATTTCATTCATGTATTTATTATACGAACACCTGTTCGATTTTGCAAGGGGTTTTTACAAAAAAACATCTGCCTCTCATATCGGAGAAGCAGATGCTATTAAGTGATTTAAGGTGAAGTTGTTGAATTGCAGAATAAACAAGGCTCTCAAACAGGTTATAAGTTTTTATGTTTGCATGAGCAGTCTGAGATACTACTGAATTAGCAAGGCTCTCAAACCGCACACGCAAACTCTATTTCGCTCTGCCGGTCTGAGATACTACTGAATTAACAAGGCTCTCAAACCGCGGTGACATTGGAAACAAAGTGAACATAGTCTGAGATACTACTGAATTAACAAGGCTCTCAAACTCGTTAAGCGCTTCGATTTTTTCGGCCATTGTCTGAGATACTACTGAATTAACAAGGCTCTCAAACCGCAGCGATTGAAATGTTGATGGAGGAACAGTCTGAGATACTACTGAATTAACAAGGCTCTCAAACCTGGATCCAAATGG
>JAZUHV010000233.1:0-11025 GCA_045641925.1 Butyrivibrio sp. | reverse complement strand
GTATTGTCTTCCTAAGACCGCTTGGCCTCCGACTTACTGTAAAGCTGATCCCCTTTACCGCTTCGTGCTCCTTATATTTCTTCACTAAATTTCTGACTTCAATCGCACTCATACAAAACCCTTTCTTCTAAATTTTTCTTCGTGTTTCTGTCGATAAGCTTATTCTACACGATTCCAGGCACAAAAAAAGTGCAAGCCAACTGACTTGCACTTTTGTCATACTAAGATGCACTTTCTTTGTAACTTGGTTGCAGTATTTTGCAACTTGGTAAAATGCCAGCTCGTCATTCTTCATCACGAATCTGGTCCAGAGCCTCATTAATTTTCTTTTCATCCTTCTTCACAATCCACAAAGATGCCACCCATACGAAGGCATAGATGCAGATGTATTCCACGCAAATCATCAGGTATCCCATTAATGAAGTATACCAGCGAAACACATATCCGCAGCCACTTACGATGGCCCATACAATCACCGCATGAATAATCTTACGAAAAAGAATCTGCTTGGCAGGTGTCTTCTCCTCATCCACCGTCAGAATCAGTAAGGAAGGAATGGAGCAAAGAATACCAGACAATACAATGGTTAGCGGAATATACCACTGCCAGCTAAAATTTGTTTCCCCTGTAGTGAAAAACTCAACCATTGCAATCACGCCGTTTCCAAACAGAATGGCGGTCGAAATCATTAAAGACTGCTGAAAAATAACTTTAAGTTTCTGTAACATACGATTCCTCCTATCCCAATCCCAATATCTTCTTCAGTTCTTTTACATAACTGCGGGAAATTACCAATGTGTCGCCGGAAAGCATCACCGCATTCATACGGCCGTTGTAATCAGACTTCACAGAACGGATTTTTCGGATATTGATAATCGTATTTTTAGAGCATCGTAAAAAATTCTTACTGAGCATTTCCTCGAGTTCGTACAGGCGATATTTAGACTCGTAACAATCGTCCTTCGTATAAACAAATGTCTTTTTATCCACAGATTCAATGTAGTAAATGCTACTCATCGGACACGGATAATTCTCTCCGTCCTTTGCAAGAATCAGGTTCCCTCTTGCATTTTCTAACAATTCAATGGCACTTTTAATCTCATCGGTTACCGCCACAGTGCGAATCAGCGCACCCTCTTTAGAGGCATCTGTAACCTGTTCCAATTTAACCTTCATAGTACTCTCCAACTCCATGAACTATGTGATAAATTTTATGTTAATGGAGAATGGAATAATCGTCAAGCGGGTTGAATTGAACACACTTTTAAAATATAATTGAGAAAATATTTCACAAACTAATTTTGAAAATGCAGAGGAAACTATGAACAAAAAATTACTAAAATTGACCGCAATTGTATGTGCCGTAGGCATGCTTGTCGGTTGTGCTGCATCGGGTGCAAAAGGCAAAGAAGACACCAGACCAGAGCGAAATATTGACGCTTCCAAGCCATTGATTGCGCTTACTTTTGATGACGGACCGAACCTAACAACTACGCCAAAGGTTTTGGATATGTTAGAAAAATATGAAATTGTCGGTTCGTTTTTCCTGATTGGCTCCAATATGGTGCCTGGCACTTCCGATGTGGTAAAAAGAGCTTATGACATGGGCTGTGACATTGAAAGCCACTCTCTGACACACTCGTACATGAACAAAATGAGTGCGGAAGAAATCCACGAAGAGATGGACAAGACCGCCTCCATGATTGAGGCAATTATTGGCGAAAGACCTAAGTTCTTCAGACCGCCTTACCTGGCCGTTAACAACACCATGTATGACACCATCGATGAGACATTTATCGCTGGTTATGGATGCGATGACTATGATCCTAAGGTGGATGTTCAGACCCGCATTGACAAAGTAATCGCAGGCGCGAGGGACGGCGCCATCGTCCTTCTACACGATGCGCAGGGCAATCAAAAGACCGTCGACGCACTGGATGTCATCATCCCAAAGCTCAAGGAAGCCGGCTATGAATTCGTTACCGTAAGCGAATTGTTTACAATCAAGGCAGTCGCTCCGGAAGAATATAAAATGTATAGCTACGTTCCAAAGTAAAAGAAACCCGCTTGCCTTTTTATGGCAAGCGGCTTATAATTAGATTAAGAAATCAAAGGACTTTCGCATGTCTGATGATTATCGGAAACAATTAATGTTACAAATAATCAAAAACGGCTATTTCCTATTTGCGGTAGGAGATAGCCATTTTACTTTTTACGATGGTTTTCTATGTATGCTAAGGCAGTGAATACTACTAATAGCAATGTAAGTACTTCAAGAGTATCCATAGTTTCCTCCTTTCCGTTTCCGAAAAGGTCCACCAGACTATCCCTACAAATCCTTATCTAATTACTATTTTATTATATCACCTTTTTAAATATCGAACAAGCGTTCTTATTTAGTTTGCATAACATTTTTTGCATGCAACATAACCTGCATTCTCTGCATCTTCCGCAGAATCGAAATACACACGATTTTCCTCATCTGGAAGCCACGAGCACCATCTATCGTGAAATTTCATTGTTTTAGCATTACCTATGTACTCAACCTTTCTTGTAGGGGCTTCCGTGATTATCGGAACATCCGTTGGCGGTTGAGTTGTCGTTGCCGGCTGGGTTTCAATCGGCGGCATTTCTGTAGTTGGTTCAATTGTTGAAGGCACAACAACCGGTTCTTCCGTTTGTTCATCAGTAGTATTTTGCTCGATTGATGTTTCTGTTGTAGAAATTTCAGTCCACGCTTCATTTTTTGTCGATGGTTCTTCTGTCTCAGTCTCTACCATCATGTATGTGTCTTGGTTTTCTTCTTTTAATGTTTCTGTAACCTCAGTTGTCTGTTCTTCTGCAGAAGTTTCGATGCTTTGGCTTGGATTCGATAAATTGCTATTGTCATTCGGTCCAATTGCAGCTATCACGATGCTCATTATTATAACTACAATAATTGCAAATCCCGAGCAGCCCATTCCTATAAATACAAATTTGTTCGCGCCATTTTTCTTCAGCGATTTTACACCCAAGACAATAGAAATTATCGCTGGAACCAATCCAATAAAAAGGTACGAAAGCGATGCAGCAATTATTCCTAATATCATAACCACTAATCCGTTGTTGGATTTCTTATTTTCCATCTTAACCCCTTTCATTTAAATAAACCTCAGTACGTACATTGGCACTCATAAAGTCAACGTAACATATTTGCATTATACTCATACCATCTTTTTATTGCAATGCTTTATGCAGTTATATTTACATGCATTTGTCAGTGCATACTTTTACTTACTAATTGCAATACATTTTGTATTAAAGGAGGTATGGCATATGGCATTTGAAATCAAACCAAACCGTAAAGAAAGTGAAAACAAAACCATTCGTTTTCCTATTGATGTCATCGATCGTATCAACGCAGCAATTACAGGTAAAGATGTCTCTTTTTCTAATTTTGTAATTCAAGCGGTGGAATATGCTTTGGCAAATATTGAGGAAAAGAAAAATACAAAAGATTAATTACAACATCTCGTTAACCACTAAAAACACCGAATATACTCTTTAGCATATTCGGTGTTTCTATGTGTTTCTCAATATTAAATTTATCACTACACTTTAAAACGATATCCCACACCCCAAATTGTTTCAATGTACTGTGGGTGTTGGCTGTTGATTTCTATCTTTTCACGAATCTTTTTGATGTGCACCGTCACGGTTGCGATGTCGCCGACGGAATCCATATCCCAAATCTTCTGGAACAGCTCCTGTTTGGAGAATACATGATTTGGATTTGATGCCAAAAAGTACAGCAGATCAAATTCCTTGGAGGTGAACTGTTTCTCCTCATCGTAGATGAATACGCGTCTTGCTCCCACATCAATCTTTAACCCACGAATTTCCAGGATTTGATTGTTCGCAGAGGAACTTGCATTGACCAGTCTCTGATACTGTGCCAGATGCGCCTTCACACGTGCCACCAGTTCGTTTGGACTGAAGGGCTTGGTCATATAATCGTCCGCGCCGAGACCCAGGCCACGGATTTTATCAATGTCATCGCGCTTTGCAGAAACCATGATGATTGGTGTGTTCTTCTTCGTACGAATCTTTCGGCAGATTTCAAAGCCGTCCACACCCGGAAGCATCAAATCCAGAATGAACAAGTCGTATTCGTTATCCATAGCCATCTGCAGACCGGTGGTTCCGTCATGGGCCATGTCCACCGTGAAATTATTGATTTCCAAATAATCCTTTTCTAATTCAGCAATGCTGACTTCGTCTTCTACAATTAAAATCTTACTCATCGACGATTACCTCCATACTCTGGTTGAAATCTTCTGTATCCTCTTTATATTTTGGCAGGGTGATGTGCATCGTAGTGCCCTCACCCAAAACACTTTCGCAGGAAATGCTTCCCTCATGGTCCTCCACAATTCGTTTCACAATGGAAAGTCCTATTCCGCTGCCGCCCGTCTTGGAATTGCGGGATGCATCGGAACGATAGAACCGGTCAAAGATGTATGGAACATCCTTCTCATCAATTCCAATACCATTGTCGCTGATAGCAATCATCACCTCATCGTCGTTCTCACGAAGGTGAATGCTAATGCGCGCCGGTGTCTTTTGAATATACTTTACAGAATTGTTCACAATATTATTAATGACACGTCTAAGCTGCTCCGGATCCGCGACCACACGGGTTTGTGCAGACAAATCATTCACATATCCTAGTGTCACGCCTCTATTCTCCAAATCGATACCGATTTCTTCCACACAGTCTGAAAAATAATCCGACACATTGATTTTTGCAAAATTATATGGAACCTTACCATTATCAATTTTAGAATAAAAGGTCAATTCATTAATCAGCGTATCCATTTCATACGCCTTACTGTAAATAATGCGGATGTACTTTTCCTGTTTCTCCGGCGTGTTGGCCACACCATCCAAAAGCCCTTCCACATATCCTTTAATGGCCGTAATTGGCGTCTTTAAATCGTGCGAAATATTACTAATTAATTCCTTCGTTTCGGTATCTGCCTGAAGTTTTTCCTCCTGGTCCTGCTTCAGCTGGCAGCGCATCGCATCGAAGTCCCTATACAAATCTGAGAACTCGTCCTCTCCGCTGGTATCCATGTCAAAGTCCAGATTACCATCCTTGATATTTTTCGTAGCCAGGCGGAGCTTGTCAATCGGGCGTACCGTCTCGCGGTAAATCCAAAAGGTAAAGATGGCACTCGTCAGAAAAAGGGCAATGATGATGGCTACAACTGCTTCAATCAGAGAATGACGCATCTGAGGAATAATTGCGCCTACCTTCATAACAACGTAGGCCTCACCTTCTTTTCCGTCCGGAAGGCGAAATGGCACACGATTGATTACAGTCTGGAAGTCCTCCAAATAAATGCCCGCCATACCATTGCTGGTATATTCCACATCCTTCAGTTCTTCAAAAACCGCCTCGCCATGCTTCTCACCAAGGAAGAAGGGTTCATCCTCTATACTGACCATCAGATACGAATTACGTCTCGTCAGTTCCTTATTGATCTGCTGTAAATAGTTCTCATCTGTCAACTTCATCGGCGTAGTATGCGCACTTTTTACAATGTCCTCAAACTGAACCTTACAAATGGTGGATACCATCTGCACTGGATTTAAAAGAATCTCATACGAGGTGTTTGCGGCATTATACTGCACGGATACGTTATGCATTTTGAAATTAAATAGTGCAATCAATCCAATGGAACAGAATAATATCGGCACCAGAATCAATACACCGAATGCAATTTTGAGTTTTGTTGAAAGTTTCATGGGTCAATTCTAGCACAATTTCGTGCAACTAATTCATAAACTACTCTAAACATTATTAAGAAAGCATAAACTCTTCCGTCATAAATACATTGAAAATCTGTCCGTATTTTTCGGTACTGGTATACTTTCTCCAGCTATAAACCCGCTTAACCGCGCCGGATTTGGTTCGTACATCAAATGCATTGGACAGAACCGTACCCTCCGCAGTCGGAAGGGCAAACAAGCGCTCCCGCTCCTCCTCTGTCAGAGTATCCGCAAGCATTCCGGTAAAGACATTGCCCGTTAAATCACGTAGTTCGTTTGCATTTTCACACTCAAAAATATGCATCAGTTCTTTATTAAAGAAAATGAGCTTTGCTTCCTCATCTGCATGATAGGTAAAATATGCTCCCGGCAACGACTCCGCTACATCATTGGCAACATTAATCATAATCTCACCACCGGACGGGCGATTCTTTCTGCGGTCGCGGAACCTACGCTCATAATAGCTAGTCTTCTCGTTATACATGACCTGATCGGCCTGTGCGATTGCCTGTTCCAAATCGCAGGCTTCCTTAATCCAAACACTTCCAATAGATGCAGAGCGTTCATCACTCCAGTAATCAGGGAGTTCCTTTACACAGGCATTGAATTCTTCTTCGTCATCGCTGTAATCGAACACGACAAATTCATCACCACCCATACGGAAGATGTCTGCATCGGCAAATACAATACGTAAAATCTTTGCAACGCCGGAAATCAATGCATCGCCGGCATCGTGGCCGCCAGCATCATTAACCGCCTTCAGGCCATTTACATCCGCATATACAATACCAAGCGGTTTGCCTCTACGTTCCGGACTATTCTCGATAGCCTCCACTTCCTCGTAATATGCACGGCGGTTCTTAAATCCAGTCAGAGAATCTCTATAGCTTACATTCTCCAATTTTTCAATATAACGAATTCGATCTAATTCATTGATAATGAAAGAGCTTAAGGAATGCATCAATTCCTGCGTATCCGTATGCACGGACTGATTTTCCACACCAAAGAAGCCCACAATTTCACCATTGGACATCAATGGAACAACCATCATTCGACTGACATTGGCGATTCGGAATGCCCTGTAAAGAGTCGGGAAATTATCCTTCAGATCCTCGACCTTTTCGATGGAGCGTTCGCCTCTCTCTCGGATGCTTTCCACCCACTCAGGGATATTGCCACAAGGCACATTCTGAAGCTTTCCGATTAACGGAGTCGCGCCATCATGGCACCACTCAAAGGTATTGCGAAGCTGCGTACCATTTGAGGTAACCTCAAAAATAAATGAACGCGCTGCGCCGTAGAACTTGCCGATGGTGGCAAGTAAGCGGTTAATACGAACCGTGTTATCCTCATTAGACTTTAATGTATCGATACAGCTTAATAATGCACTCTTAATCTCTAATTCACTGGTGATGCTGGACCAGCTGTCGGTAATGACTTTATCCTCTTCTACACCCTCAATCGCACAATTTTTATCAGTCAGATACTGCTCAAATTCCTCCACCGGAAGTGGCTTGGAGAAGAAATAGCCCTGAATAAAGTCGCAGCCCAGGCTTCTGAGCACGCGCACCTGTTTCTCGGTCTCCGCACCTTCTGCAACGGTCTTAAAGCCCATGCGATGTGCCAGCTTGATGATATTTTCAATGACAATTTCATTCGTCTCTAACTGACGCACAAAGCTGATATCCAGCTTAATTACATCGATTGGGAACGAGGACAGCAGGCCCAGAGATGAATAGCCCGCGCCAAAATCGTCCATCTCTACCAAATAACCATGGCCCTGCAGTTTCTTCACCTGATTGGTAATCAAATCCATTCGTTCCGCATATAAAGACTCCGTCACTTCCATGTGAATCAGGGAGTGATTGATTCCGTACCGGTCGATGGTCTTTAAACAGTTATCAACCCAGCCTTCCTCCAGATAATCACGGCGGGACATATTGACAGAAATCGGAACCACCGGTTTGCCTTCTTCAATCCACCGCTTCAAATCTTTACAAACCTGCTCCATGACGAAAGCATCCACCTTCGTAATAAAGCCATTTCGCTCAAACAGGGACACAAAGCGGTTCGGCGGCATAAAACCATACTCCGGATGAATCCATCGAACCAATGCCTCTGCGCCCGCAATGCGACCGCTCATGCTGTCATGCTTCGGCTGATAGTAAACCTTAAACTGACCTTCCTCCAGAGCCTCATGCATGCATTGCATAATGCGTTGCTCATCCATCAGGCGCATCGTCAGCTGCTCATCATAGAAGGCCACATTCTTATC
The DNA here is from genome assembly GCA_045641925.1 of Butyrivibrio sp. Taxonomy (GTDB): domain Bacteria; phylum Bacillota; class Clostridia; order Lachnospirales; family Lachnospiraceae; genus Eshraghiella. The sequence continues at coordinate 2,936 of JAZUHV010000233.1, read as the reverse complement.
ATAAACGCCCTTAATATCGCGGATGGCAATAAATGCACGATCGCAGCAGCGAATCATCGAAAGCTCCGGATCCATCGGTGCATATATACCCTTTTTAATGGTCTGCATCGGAATCGGCGCATCATTTAATATGCTATCCTGAAAATGCCACAGCGGGAACACCTCATCATCCGAGTGGACCTCAAACATAATGGCGAACTGGTCTCCACCAAATCGGCCTGCAATACTGTTCGTTTTATTTTCTCGAATGGTCTTTCCTAAAAAGGCCAGGTATTCATCACATTTTTCCTCGCCATACAGGGTATTGGCCATCTTGAAATTATCCAAATCCAGTGCCAAAATGCCATACTTTTTTGCAGGATTTGCCTTCATCAGCTGCTCCCCACGACGCAAAAAAGCCGCACGGGTATACAGCCCTGTCAATTCATCGCGCTCATATTCACGAACTGTGCTGGACGCCTCATACATACGGATGGCATTCTTAACACGATTTTGCAGTAACGTTGGATTAATCGGCTTTGGAACAAAGTCAGAGACGCCCCACTCAAAGATACGTTCCTCATCGGCCGGGCTCATTAATGCAGTTGTCACAATTAATGGAATATGCTTCAAATGCTTGTCGTTTAAGACCTCGCTTAACACATCCCAGCTATCCTTTTCGGAGGTTTGCAAATCCAATAGAATAACGGACACTTCCGTGGAACTGCTACGCAAAATATGCATAGCCTCCCTGCGGTTTGCTGCATACACCAGTTCATACTGTTCTTCCAATATTTCCGTAATTACACTGCGATCATTCGGCTGATTGCTTACTACCAGAATGGCACTTTTCGTCTGATTCATAATTTTCTCCAGTTTATATGATATTGGAAACGAAGAAAGCACATTCTTCGTCATTAGCCAGTTCCGCATCAACGGAACGAATATTGCAATGGAACACATGATACAACGGATTAGACTTGGTACCATAAATGCGCATCACATGCGGAACTTCCAGTTCGCGAAGTGCCTTCTCCATTAACGGAGCCTGATCCAAAAGGAAGTCCTTGTTACAGCTCATAACAAAAGCCGGTGGGAACTGATCATTGATAAAATTCAGCGTATTAATTTTTTCGAGCGGTTCTTCCCCCTCTTCTGCCAGAAGTAACTGCATCAGAGCCGCGCCCTGAGGATTATCCGGTGCCTCATCCAAATGAATGTCATACTTGCCACAATTTAAGGCAATTGCTCTTGGTGCGAAGCCCTCCGGATGCTTAAAATCAAACCGCGCTTCATAGGCAGGATTGATGCAAAAGCAGGAATATAATGACAGGATATGTGCTCCTGCAGAATCTCCTACAAAAAATACATTCTTCGTATCAAAACCGTATTCGTCCGCATGCGCCAATACCCACTGTACCACCAGATTCGTATCCTCCAGTGAAGCAGGGAAATGAAATTCCGGAGCCAGTCGATATGTAAAATTCACTACCGCAAATCCGCGCTTTGCCAGATCCATGCAGTAAAACTGGTAGGTTTCCTTCCAGCCATACACCCAACCACCGCCGTGCACATTAATGATAACAGGCAATACCAGCCCTTTATCCGCGCGAGGGCGATACACGTCCAGAATCTGCCAGGTCGCATCGTTTCCATACTGCAAATTATCAAAACGCTCAATATCCGCTGGTGTCGTCAGACCGGCATCTCTGGCATCATCTCCGATTTTCCAATCATGGCGAATCTGATCACTAACTTTGGAAAGTTCTTTTAAATCAACCATACTATCCTCCCATTTGCGCCTTCTTGCCGCGCAACCATATATGAACAATTTTATCGTGAAATCAAAAATTTTCCAACAAAAAATTATAATGATAAGCGCTATATATGCCGAAAAAAGAAATGTATGCTGAATGTATACTGAAAAAATAAAATATTATGGAACTCAGAAAGGAGTACTCATGAAAAAGTATTGTTCAGAATTTATTGGAACCATGTGTCTGGTCATCTTCGGTTGCGGTACCGCAATGCTGGTTGGTTGTAGCTCCACAGCAGGAACTGGTTACTTATTAACCGCTCTTGCCTTCGGTTTAACCATCGTTGGTATGGCATACTGCATCGGTAATGTTTCCGGATGTCACATTAACCCAGCCGTATCTCTTGGCGTATTGATTAGCGGCCGTATGAATGTGAAAGACTTCATCGGTTATGTCATTGCACAGTGCCTCGGCGCATTCGCAGGTGCGGGTGTCCTTGCCTTAATCTTCAACCTTGGCGGTGTAACCGATGCAACTGGCGGATTCGGTTCTAATGGTCTTGGCGGTGTGAATGATAACATCGTAGCTGGTCTTATTGTAGAATGTGTATTAACCTTCTTCTTCGTACTGACCATCCTTGGTGTGACCGATTCTAAGTTCAAGCACGGTTCCTTCGGTGGTTTGATTATCGGCTTAACCTTAACCCTGATTCATATCTTCGGCATTGGTTTAACCGGTACTTCCGTAAACCCTGCAAGAAGCTTCGGTCCTGCACTCGTTGCCTTAATCAGTGGCAATGCAGCTCCTATCGCATCTCTTTGGGTCTTCATTGTAGGTCCTTTGGTTGGTGCCGCTTTAGCAGCTTTGGTTTACAAGTTAATCAGCAGCAAGGCAGAGTAATCACAGATTGTTCTAAAGTTTAAAAAATGCACCAGAAGCATGACCCGCTTTTGGTGCATTTATTTTTTATAGAACCTCCAGTTCCATACTCATCATAATATTTCTCGGTGTTCCAAACCGATCAAACAGAATTACATAGGTTTTGGTTTCCATATCCATGCTTTGAATGGTTCCCTCTCCCAGGTATGGGTGACGGATGCGCGTTCCCGCAGCAATGGCACCTTCGACCTCTTCCTCATCCAAAAAGTTCTCAGACGCGCGAATGCGTTTCAGATAAAGCTCCTTCTTTTCCGCCTCAAT
>JAZUHV010000232.1:0-3547 GCA_045641925.1 Butyrivibrio sp. | reverse complement strand
ACTACGATTATCTTAGCAGAAGCTTCTGATTCATTCGTCTTAATCTCTAACAAGATTTCGTCCTCCTTGCTCCTTCAAAAATTACATATATGTTAATAATATTATTTATTAACTGAAATAGCAACCGAAAATTTGCGTTTTTTTGCCCGAATTGTTGTTCGATTCCGTTCATCTAAAATCCATTATCGATTGCGCCCTCGTTCAAATCAATGGTTATTTCCTGCGGTGTTTCACTCTCGCCCTCTTCTCCCTCGTCTTCAGGATTAGATGAACCTGACTCTGGTTTCATCTCGGGCGCATAGGTAAACGTAATAAACTTGCTGTCCGCCGTGTAGTTTTGCATATTCAGAGTGCCCTTAAGGCCTACCAGTTTAAACTGCAGACAGCTTAACTCATATACCTTTTCGCTAAAGGACGCATCCTGATTTCCCAGAAGTACCATCACATCATCCACGCGAATAGAGAAGGTGTCATCATCTGAAACAATGATTTCGTCCACATCAATTTTATATTTTTCCAAATACTGCTTTAAATTCTGAATTTCAGAAAAAACAGCAGGATTTTTTACGTCCAAAGGCGTATAGATAACAATATTGGAGAAATTCAATCCTGAAATATATGGAATATCCTCCAGCTGTTTCGTTGAACATTCCACAATGACACCATCCTTATCAAAATACATATAGGTGCCCATATACATTACATAGCCCACGATACTCTTCTCGTAAACTGTAAAATGCATTTTGCCCGGAAAGACAATTTCAGTATCCACCTTTGCAATAAATGGGATGGATACTGGTTCTGCTTTACGGTCGGAGTATTTATAAAGCAGAACATTTTTGTCGTTACGATTTTCAAACAATCGCTCATACAATTCCTCGTATGTATAATGTTTGCTACCTTCAATCGTAACCTCAGTAATTTGGAAGGTGTAGCGCACAAAAACAATTCCGGCAACGGCCAGAACTGCAACCACTGCCAGAAGAATGAGAAGGACCTTCAGTCCAAGGTTCATCGATTGTTTTTGTCTACGTGTATTCATAGGATTACTCCGCTGATTTTTGTCTCATTTTGCTGACCTTTGCCAGCTCATCGCGCTCTTCTCTTGTCTCCACAGGAACCTGAATCTGCCAAGAAATGTTCAGTACAATTCCCATCTCAATCAACAGGAACATAACGGATGTGCCGCCATAACTGATAAATGGTAGGGAAATTCCGGTATTTGGAATGGTATTGGTAACAACGGCAATATTTAATACCACCTGAATGGCAATATGAGCCATTACGCCGGTCACCAGCATCGTTCCGAAACGGTCCTTTATATTGGTCGCAATCATCACAAATCGGTACATCATCAAAAGATATAAAACCATCAGACTGAGCCCGCCAAAAATGCCAAGCTCTTCGCACACAACTGAGAAAATCATATCATTCTGTGCTTCTGGTATAAAGCCAAGCTTCTGGATAGAAGCGCCCAAGCCCTTACCCCAGAATCCACCGGATCCGATGGCATATAAAGACTGCAGGGTCTGATACCCTGTTCCGGAGGCATATGCTTCCGGATTTCTCCATGCTAAAACACGCTGAAAGCGGAAGCCCAAGGAGGTGTTTGAATCGGCCACCTTAAAGAAAATCAAAAGACCAACCACCGCAGCAACTGCCCCTATTGCAGTAATAATATAGGTTTTAATTGGGCGTGGATGTGCCACAATGAACATGACATAGGTAATGCCCGCAATAATAATGGCAGAGCTTAAGTTTTTCGTAATGACAAATAGCATAAGTGCACCAGTTGCACCCATACCAAGGCTTACCGCTGCATGCTGAATTTTATTAATATTTCTTCCGCTCCAGAAAATAAATGCAGCCTGGCCAATGATAATTCCAAGCTTTAGCGCCTCAGCTGGCTGAATGGTCGCAACCTTAAAATTCAGCCATCTTCTTGCACCATTAAAGGTAAGGCCAAGTGGAGTCAGCACCATAAATACCATGATAAAAGATATAATAACGATTACCGGGGCAAGCTTATACCAAACGCGGTAGTTGATCACGGTTGCCAAAAGCATGCAGCCCAGACCAATCGCAGTTGCCACCAACTGCTTTTTAAAATAATACGAAGCATCACCAAATTTCTGCGCAGCAGAATAAGAGCTGGTGCTATATACCATTACCAGTCCGAAAGCGACCAAAAACAGTATAATAATCAGCAAACTGTAATCAAAAAATTTACCTTTTTTTGTTAATTCCTTCGTTTGTTGCATTCGTTTCCACCTGTTACAGTGCGTTTACATATTCCTTAAACAGCTCACCACGCTGTTCATAACTCTTGAACATATCCCAGCTCGCACAAGCCGGAGATAATAAAACAGCATCACCATCAACCGCATTTTCTGCGCAAACCTTTACAGCCTCTTCAAGGCTCTGTACATGAATGATATTGGTAAAGCCATGTCTTCTGGCAGTTTCATCAATCTGATTTGCGGTTACGCCAAGCAGTACCATAAGCTTTACGGTTGTGCCAAAGGCATCTAAAAATTCATCAAATTCAGAATGTTTATCATATCCGCCCGCAATCAAGATAGTTGGTCGGCTCATAGCCTCCAATGCCTTGATGGAGGAATCAGGATTGGTTCCCTTGGAATCATTGTAATATACAACGCCATCCTTTTCTCTCACATATTCGATACGATGCTCCACGCCTGCAAAGTCACGAATTACAGATACAATCAGTTCCATTGGAACACCGGCTTCAGCGGTAATGGCGATTGCTGCCATCACATTCTCATAGTTATGATTTCCGAAAAGCTTCATATCATCCGTGGTCATCACAAGGCAGTCCACACCATCCTTCACATAATGAATGTTTTTGCCTTCTAAATAAGCGCCACGGGTAACCTTCTGCTTTCTGGAAAAGTATACAGGGTTTGGCAGACTAGCACCAAATGCAGCCAGTCTCTCATCATCCAGATTCAGTACACAGTAATCCGTATCCCAGTTCTGATTCTTGGTCACAGACTGCTTCACTGCCGCATAATTGTCCATTGTATAATGACGATTCAGATGATCCGGCGTAATATTTAAGATGGCGCTTCCATGCGGATGAAACTCATGAATGGTTTCTAACTGGAAGCTACTGATTTCCGCTACGCTAACGCTATCTTCAGAGGTTTTGAATACTTCTCCCGTGTAGGAAGTTCCAATATTACCAACCACAAATGTTTTCTCATTAAAGCGCTTCATAATTTCGCCAACCAACGTTGTGGTAGTGGTTTTTCCATTTGTTCCGGTAATGGCATATACCGTTCCCAGTTCAAAATTATAAGCAAGCTCGATTTCGCCCCAAACAGGCACATTGGCAGCCTCAAACGTTTTTACAATCGGGCTGTCGATTGGTACTCCAGGGCTGATAATCAGTAAATCCGACGCGTTTACTTCTTCCTGCGGCATCGGTCCGATAATCATCTTAAACTCCGCGCCTTCCGGGAATTTCGCACGCACCGCTGCCTCTTCAATTTTTTCATTCCCATCGTACAAAGTTATTTCTAAG
>JAZUHV010000231.1:0-2978 GCA_045641925.1 Butyrivibrio sp. | reverse complement strand
ATAACTTAGTAGCTGCTCTTCAGGGCGAGACCTCTGAGGCTGCTAAGGCACTCCTTACAGATGCTGATATGTTATCCAAGAAGAGCCAGTGGATCTTCGGTGGTGACGGATGGGCATTCGATATCGGTTTCGGTGGTGTTGACCATGCGTTAGCTTCTAAGAAGGATTTGAACATCTTCGTATTTAATACCGAAGTTTACTCTAATACCGGTGGACAGGCTTCTAAGGCAACTCCTACTGGTGCTGTTGCAGAATTTGCTGCAGCTGGTAAGGAAGTTAAGCAGAAGGATATCGCTTCCATCGCTATGAGCTATGGTTATGTATACGTTGCACAGATCTCCATGGGTGCTGATCGTAATCAGTGTATCAAGGCTATTGCAGAAGCAGAAGCTTACCCAGGACCATCACTCATCATCGCATACGCTCCATGTATCAACCACTCCATCAAGACTGGTATGGCACATGCACAGGATGTTGAGAAGGCTGCAGTAGATGCAGGTTACTGGCACTTATTCAGATTCAACCCTGCTCTTAAGGAAGAGGGTAAGAATCCATTCCAGTTAGATTCTAAGGAACCTAGCGGATCATACAGAGACTTCATCATGAACGAAGCTCGTTACGCTCGTCTTGCTAAGTCTAACCCAGAGAGAGCAGAAATGCTGTTCACTGAGGCTGAGGCAAATGCAAAGGCTCGTTATGAGTACTTAAAGAAGTACAGCAGATTATTCGAAGACTAATCCGCGTACGAACAGATTGACTCTGTGAAGTAAATGGACTCCCGCGGATATTATTCCGCGGGAGTTTTTCTTTTTTAGAACGAGGGGGAAATAGAATGATTCCAACACAGGCCATCATTGGCTTTATATGTATGATTTTACTTGGTGTCTTGATTCCTGTAGCCATGGCGGCTGTATGGAAAATTAAGACGAAACAACCTATTTGGGTGATTTTAATTGGTGCTGCAATGTTTTTAGGAGCAGTGGTCATCCTTGAACAGCTGGCACACACTTTGATTTTACAGACGAATAATCCGCTTGGCAGATTTATTCAGTCAAATGTCTGGGCAACCTGTATTTATGGTGGACTGATGGCTGGACTTTTTGAGGAGACTGCCAGACTAATTGCTTTTAAATTTATTTTGAAGAAAAGAACCGAGCGCCGCACGGCAATCTCTTATGGAATTGGCCATGGCGGCTTTGAGGTGATGTATTTACTTTGCACTGCAGGTATTACGAATTTGGTGTATGCAATTCTCATCAATACAGGCTTGTTTGAATCCGTAATTGTGCAACCAATTCTGCAGCAGGCACCAGAGCAATTGGGTGCGATAGAAGGCCTGCGCGATTCGCTTGCAACCTATCATTTTGGGCTGTTGGGCATTAGCCTTTGGGAACGCGTTGGTGCAGTTTTGATTCATATTTCCGCATCCATTCTGGTCTTTTCCGCAGTTCGTGAAAGAAAGATGTGGATGTATCCGCTCGCAATTCTTTTGCATGCATCCATTGATTTCTTCGCAGGCATGTACCAGACAGGAATGATTCAGAACATATATGTTTTTGAAGCGATTATCAGTACCTGGGGTGTGGCTATGTTCGCAGTCTGCCTGCTACTTGTTTATAAAAAACTTCCAGTTGATAGAACAGAGTAAAGGGAAAATACTATGAGCATATTTCAGCGAGAAACCCATAAGGATTTGGAAAGCATTTTAAGACGCTTGCGTCTGAACGCAGAGAATAACTATCGTGATGCAACATTGTCGGATTTGGAAGAACTGGCAACCCTGTTCCAGGATTTGGATGCACGTGGAAAACTAAATTCGAAGCAGAAGGCACATTATAGTAGTTTAATTGATCATTATCGTACGCAATTTAAGGGCTTTACGCATAGGGAACAGACTGCAAATTGGAATTAATGCGCTCCGGCGATGTCTATTATGAATAGAGTGACAGTAAAACAAAACAAGGCTACAATATATTTGTAATCAAACGAAGTTGGGTACCTATTCATTTAGAAAGCAGGATTTATGAATAAAAGAGCCTTTGGAAAATTTGTAAAAATACATCGAGAAGAAAAGTTTATGACCCAGAATGATTTGGCAGAGGCGCTGCATGTTTCGCCAAAGACGGTTTCTGCGTGGGAACGAGGACAGTCATATCCGGATTTGGAGGGCTTAGAGGAGCTTTGCATTGTTCTGGAAGTGACAGTGCAGCAAGCGTATGACGAGTCGCAGGGGAGTGAAACGGGACTCAATGTCAATGCAATTGCAATTGCTATTGTTGGAATGGTTTTTCTGCTTGTGGGTGGTGGATTTGGCATTAAAAACCTGATTGGCGGTACGGCCAGACCATCAGGACCTGTAGAGTCATCGCCACAACCAACAGATGAAACACCTTATCCGACAAACGGAGTGACTCCGGAGGAAACCTTGCAGCCGACGATTGGTATGCCGCTTGAGCCGGGACTCTATCAGTTTGTGGGAGGGGAATCGATTGAGCTACCTCAGGATTCGCATTATTACGAAATGAAGATATTCCTGGACGCTAATGAAACTTATATGATCACTCTGATGGATGCGATGAGCTATGCGCCATCGGGTAGCTACAAGTTTTACCAGGAAGGTGATAAATTTTATCTTCACCTAGTTGAAATTGATTTGTACTTTGAGGTGACCTATCATAATCTTCATTTCCTATCAGAGAAGTCTTCGGATTTCCTGTTTGGAATTAATGACGAATTCTGGAAAATCGGGCCTGACTTTGAATTCGTCCTTCCAGATGAGGAGTCGAAAGTGAACTAAGAATTAAGAGTGATTTCGGTGGCAATAGTTGCGGTATGTTTACTATCTGTTTATAGGAAACTACCTGTGGAGAAAAATAGAAAATGAGCCTGCAAGATAGCAAGGTGGAATTAAAAGGATTTGATTATTTCTGATAAAATCCAATTAATTACCGAGGAAGTGAGTGCACCCATAAGAATGG
>JAZUHV010000230.1:0-20399 GCA_045641925.1 Butyrivibrio sp. | reverse complement strand
AGATGGGTGCTCTTCAGGAGCGAATCACTTCTACTAAGAATGGTTCCATCACTTCTGTACAGGCTGTATACGTTCCTGCCGATGACTTAACCGATCCTGCACCTGCTACAACCTTCGCACACTTGGATGCAACCACCGTTTTGGACCGTTCCATTGTTGAGTTAGGTATTTATCCTGCCGTAGATCCACTTGGTTCTTCTTCCAGAATTCTGGATCCTAGAATCGTTGGTGAGGAGCATTACAAGGTAGCCCGTGGTGTACAGGAAATTCTTCAGAAGTATAAGGAATTACAGGATATTATCGCAATTCTTGGTATGGACGAATTGTCCGAAGAGCAGAAGTTAATCGTAGCCCGCGCAAGAAAGGTTCAGAGATTCTTGTCTCAGCCATTCTTCGTAGCAACTCAGTTTACCGGTCTCGAAGGACGTTATGTTCCGGTTAGTGAAACCATCCAGGGCTTCAAGGAACTTTTGGAAGGTAAGTATGATGACATTCCGGAAAGTTATTTCTTAAATTGCGGTGGCATCGAAGATGTACTTGCTAAGTGCAACAAGTAGGGCAGGTGATCATAGATGGCAAATACACTGACACTTGAGGTGATTTCGCCGGAGAGAACCTTCTACAAGGGCGAGGCAACCATGGTTGAATTTAATACGACGGAGGGCTATCTGGGTATTTACCCGGACCATATTCCACTCGCCGTCATCGTGGCACCGGGCGTTCTTGTCATCCACGAGGAGAATGAGGACAAGAAGGCCGCAATTCATTCTGGTTTTGCCAAAATCACACAGGACAAAATCACCATTTTTGCGGAGATTGCGGAATGGCCTGAGGAAATCGATGTGAACCGTGCCGAAGAGGCAAGGATTCGTGCAGAGCGTCGTCTTGCAGGCGATAAGAGCGGCATCGACTTAGCGCGTGCCGAAGTTGCACTCAAGCGTTCGCTGATTCGTATTTCATTAAAAAAATAAAAAATTAAAATGACCCTGAGATTCGCTGGTATGACAGCAATCTCGGGGCCTTTTTGTTATATAGAATCTTTATGGCAGACAGTGCGTCTTTGTGGTATGATAAAAGGTGGATTATTAGAGGGATATGTAAGGAGACGTCCTATGGCTAATACTAAGAAAAAAAGAGATCAAAAAATTCGTAAATTAAAGAAAATTCATATAGTACCATATGTTGTTTGCTTTGTCTGTTTCTCCTGGCTTTTTACAGTTATGATGACATTGGTAATGGGGCTGTTTATTACTTATATGTCAGATAATGCCCTGCAAAGATATGAAGAGGATTCTATCGCATTCGTAAAGGAATTCGAAGAACTGAATCCGGGACCATTGGAAAAAGATAAGATTGTTGTACCGGATATCGGCAAGGAAGTGAATTTCCTGATTTTTGATTCGCAGGATAAGAATCTGTATGGAGATGCAATGTCACCTACGGAGAACATGTTTATCTATGGTGCAGAAGAGGCATTTTCGGATGGTAATAATATTATTACGCCAAATTATTACATTGAGATGGATTTGGACCTCGGCATCAAGAATTCCATGGATGTCAGCCGCTATCACAAACTGATTGGAGATTTCATCAACAATAATCTCCATAAAGAGATTAGCAGTGGCTGGGATCGCGAAGAAGCAGTTCGACTGAATGCCTGGAGGGTTTGCCCGATTCAGCAGGGGAACTATACCATTTACTACAATACTCCAATTGTGTTTACCAACCGTGATTTGGCTTCTCTGATTGCAATGATTGCGTTTGGCGCAATGGCTTCAATGATTCCAATGGTAATGTTTTTGATTTCCTTTATTAGCGGTATTGTGGAGCAGACCAAGGGTAGAAGAATTCTGTTTTACGATACTATTACGGAAAATAATAACTGGACCTGGTTTCAGGTTTATGCACCACGTGTGTTTCGCCGTGCAAAGCGCAGAAATCTGAAGGTAAAAGTAATTGATATCCACATGGATAAATATCAGGATTTCTGCCTGTTCAATGGTGCAGAAGAAGGTGAGGAGCTGTTAGCAAGACTGTACCGCACCATCAGAAGAAACCTTAGAAAATACGAGATTTTCGCGCGAAATACCGAAGCGGACTTTGGCTGGATTATGATTGAAGCGGATCCGGACGCATGTAATGCACGTCTTCATGATTTGATGCAGCAGTTGGAACAATGCGGCTACGGACAGAAGATTACCTTCAGCATAGGCGTTTGCGAGGCAGAGTCGGGAAATCAGGATATCGACCAGCTCTATAGTAATGCAAGCGTTTCCCGAAAGAGCATTGCATCCGATGCAAAGGAGAGAATCTCCTGGTTCAATGAAAAGTTTAAGGCTGACCAGCTGTGGGAACACAAGGTGGAGCAGACAATGGAAAAGGCACTCCAGAATGGAGAGTTTCAGGTATATTTGCAGCCAAAGTACAATGCTGTAACGCATGAACTAGGCGGTGCGGAAGCTTTAATTCGATGGATTAGTCCAACGGAGGGCTTTATCGGACCGGGTCGCTTTATTCCAATTTTTGAGAAGAATGGTTTTATCACAAAGATCGATGATTTTATGCTGCACAGTGTGGCAACGTTACAGGCAAAATGGGCCGAAGAAGGAAAGAATGTAGTGCCGGTGTCTGTAAATGTGTCCCGCGTGCATTTTACGCAGGAGGATTTGGCAGACCATATTGAGCAGATCATTGCAGAGACCGGAGTGGATCGTAATTTGATTGAGCTGGAGCTGACGGAGAGCGCTTTCTTCGAGGACAAGACCATGCTGATTAATACGGTTGAAGCATTAAAGGGCAAGGGGTTTGCGATTTCCATGGATGATTTCGGTGCAGGATATTCATCTTTGAATTCTCTGAAGGAATTACCAATCGATGTTTTGAAACTGGATGCAGAGTTCTTCCGTGGCAAAGAAAAAAATGGTGAGAAGGGCGAGGTTATCGTTTTGGAAGCTCTCCATTTGGCGAAGAGTCTTGGAATGAAAACCGTTGCAGAGGGTATCGAAGTGGCAGAGCAGGTAGAATTTTTGGCGAATAATGGCTGCGATTTAATTCAGGGCTTCTATTTTGCAAAGCCAATGCCTATTGCAGACTATGAAGCGCGTATGGAGATGAAATTTCCGCCGGAAGAATAAGGAGCAAGTATTTTGAGCAAAGTTAAGATACGCATCGCAGCTTATGTTGCCGTCTTTCTGGTAACAGCGGTGCTGACCTATATATTCGCAATCAGCGAAATAACGAAGGAAACCCAGACCAGCAATTTAACATCTGCCGGTCTTCCTGTCGTGCATATGGTGACGGATAATGGTATTCATTACAACTATTTGTATGGATATACCTGCCCGATGGACCAGACGAACCTGCGTAGTGTAATCACACCTGTGGGCCCAAATCGCGAGCTGTCCATGGTGGTTCAGCAGTATGGCTGTGTGATTTCCGGCCTTTCCTATGAGGTACGAGACCTCACTGGAGAGGAACTGATAGAGCGGACCACACTGTCCGATTATACAGTGCGTAAGGGCTCCATCTATTTAAATCTGAAGTTTAAGAATCTGCTGTTAGAAAAGCAGGAATATATGTTGATTCTGAAAATCAAATCTGAGGTCTATGGTACGGTGGATTATTATTCACGCGTTGTGGTTATGAGCGATTCTGTTTTAGAGGAGCAGATTAAGTACGCGAAGTGGTTTTCTAATTGCACCCGATCCCCAGAGGAAATCGGCCTGATTAATGCCCGTTTGGAAGTTGATAAAAATGCAGATAATACAAATCTTGGGCATGTAACCAACCATTGTAAGCAGTCTCAGGTGGGCTATGGTGATTTGCATCCGCAGCTGACCTCTGATATGTATCCGAGCATTAACGAGGTGGATGGAAATCTGGCTTCTATCACCCTGAATTATTCATTGCAGACACAGGATGAAAATGGTACGGATAACTATCGCGTGCATGAATATTTCCGTCTGAACCGCGTAAGCGATCAGGTAACCTATGTGAATACCTATGAGCGGTACATGGACCAGGTTTATGATGAGAGCTATGGCGTAACACTGGATGGCAGGATTTATCTGGGCATTCATTCCAATGAAACGGTAGAAACCGGCAGTAGTCCGAACGGCTATGTAAATGCGTATGTTCAGTCTGGCAATTTGTGGCTTTATAACACCGGAAAGAACACCATTACGAAAATTTTCACCTTTGAGGATGCCAATTCGGACGGCTTCCGTGAGGAGAATGATGCGCATCGTATTAAGATTTTGAATGTGGAGAATAACGGCGATACGCAGTTTTTGGTATATGGATATATGAACCGAGGCATCCATGAGGGTAAGTGCGGCATCTCTCTTTGCAAATATACCTATGCAACGGAAATGGTGCAGGAGCTTGCATTTATTGAGTCGGACCGCATTGTGGAGCTGATGGAGGATTCTGTTGAACATTTAGCATATTTGAATTCGCGCGGGAACTTATATTTTTACCGTAATCATACGATATATTATGTGAATTGTGAAAATCGTGAATGCATGATGGTCGCATCTGATGTGAATGAGGACTCGATGATTCTTCATAACAACATCATATTGTTCCAAAAAGGCGAGGATTTATTGCATAACGAGCACATTTACCTGCTGAACATGGAAGAGGGTAATACGACCGATTTAGCGGCTGAGAGAGGCACTTATATCCGTACACTTGGATTTATTGATGACAATATTGTGTATGGAATCAGCGATCAGGATATGGTGAGCCTCAGCGAGGATGGTATTCCTTTTTATCCAATGCGTTCCGTGATCTTGATGGATTTGGATTTGCAGCAGGTTAAGGACTATTCCAAAGAAAATTATTATGTTACCGATGTGACATTTTCCGATACGAAGATTGTCTTTACCAGACAAAAGGTGGATGAGGAAACCGGGCTATTGGTTCCTGCGGGTGATGATGAACTTTTGAGCAATATGGCACACCAGCAGCCGATGATTGAACTGACGTCTTCTGCGTCTGAGAAACGTCAGACGGAATATCATCTGACCTTGCGATTCGCGGCTTATTGCAGAGAAAAGGCCAGAAGTTCTAAGATGGAGTATTCTTCTGATTCCCTGGTATATATCAGTAATACTACGGAATACACGACAGACACCTACAAGGTATATGGTGTGGGTAAACTGGTGCTCTCTACAACGGATTTGGCACAGGCTACGCAAATGGCCTATAACACCGGTGGCGTGGTATGTAATGCAGACAATGCGATGATTTGGAGCCGTTATAAGATTACAAGCTATGCATTGACCGTGCCGGAGCTTTACCTGTATTTGGCAAAGCCTGAGGTTGTCGCACCTGAAGAAGGCGAAGTAACGGAACCGGTAGAGGTGCCAAAGGAGAATGACCATCTGTGTGATTCAACGGTGATTGCTGCCATCAATACGATGTTAGCAGTTGCGGGCTATGAGGTTCGCATAGAAGATTATTTGGATGCGGGCAATACCTGGGTAGAGCGCATTCAGGCAGCAATTGGAACCGTATATGATCTTCGTGGAAATACGGTGGAGCTATCCGTTTATTTGACAAATACCGGCGTGCCTTTGGTATTAAAGGTTGGTCCGGACGAATATAAGATTGTGGTGGGCTACAATAATAGTGATGTGACTTTACTGGATATGAAAACCGGTACGACAAAGGCCTACTACATTAGTTATGTAAATCAGGTTATTGAACAGTATGGAAATGTGATTATTGGCATTCCAAAGGCGAATTAACGAATACCGAAAGGGGTCCCATGGCAAAAACGGGCGCAAAGAAAAAACCGAATAAGATTGTAATTGCAGTGATCATTGCGGTTCTTGGAATCCTGGCCATTGTTGCCGTTGCATTCATGGGACGTATTTTGAAAATGCGCAGCGATGCGCAGCAATTGGTGAATGGTGTGAACGAGGACACCTTTAAGCAAACACAGAGTAGTATAATATACGATACCAATGGTGCGGAGATTTCTACTCTATCCGGCATAAAGGAAATGTATTATTTGGACACTGACCAGATTCCGATGCTGTTGAAGCGCACCTTCGTACAAATCGAAGACCAGGAATTTTATTCGCATCGAGGCATTGATATGGTAGCGATTATTCGTGCGACCATTGCCAATGCACAAAACAGTTCTATTGTACAGGGTGCCAGTACCATCACCCAGCAGCTGTCCAAGCTGATGTTTTTGAATTCAGATGTAACCTGGAATCGTAAAATTACGGAAATGTTTTTGGCATTTGAACTGGAAGAACGGTTTACGAAGGACCAGATTCTGGAGTTTTACATTAACAATGTTTACTTTGCCAATGGATATTATGGCATCGAAGCAGCTGCGCATGGCTACTTTGGCTGTCCAACCTCGGAGCTGACCGTTTCTGAGCTGGCATTTTTAGCGGGTATTCCGAATAACCCGAATAAGTACGATCCCATTACCAACTATGCGAAGGCGATTGAACGACGCAATTCGGTTTTGATGCAGATTTACGCTGCAGGTATTATTTCCAGCCTGGACTATTATACCGCGCTGGAGTCTGATATTGTTCTGTCTACCAGTGAGGAACATCGCTACAATTACGTGGAGACATACGTTTTCTACTGTGCGACCCGTGCGCTGATGGAGGCTAATGGATTCGTTATCCGTTATGAATTTGAGGATGATGAGGATAAGGCAAATTATCAGGAACTGTATGATGCTTATTACAAGGAATATCAGCAGTCCCTGTTCCATGGCGGATATCGTATTTATACTTCGATTGATATGACCAAGCAGCAGCGTTTACAGGAGATTCTTGATGACAAGCTGAAGGATTTTACCGATTTGGGGGATGAAGGCATTTATAAGATGCAGGGCGCAGGCGTTTGCATCGATAACAATACGGGCCTCGTAGTGGCAATTGTTGGTGGACGTTCTCAGGAATACGATGGTTATACCTTGAATCGTGCTTACCAAAGCTATCGCCAGCCGGGCAGTTCCATAAAGCCACTTTTGGATTATGCTCCATATATGGAGGCAGGACATATGCCGAGTGATTTGGTAGATGATTCCCCGATTCCTTCTGGTCCGGTGAATTTTAGCGGTCTGTATCGTGGATTAATTACCTTAAAGCAGGCACTTTGCGTATCGTCCAATGTGGTTGCCTGGAAGATTTGCGATGAACTGACTCCGGAATACTGCATGAATTATTTACATAAAATGAATTACTCCCGTATCGGAATGGACGACCATTTCCCTGCCGTTGCTATCGGTGGATTCACATACGGAGCAACGCCTGTTGAAATGGCAGCCGGTTATGAGACATTGGAAAACGATGGTAAGTATCGGAAACCATCCTGCATTGCGCATATTGACCGTGCGGACGGCACGACGATAGTGGCACAGAACAAGGATGAGACCACCGTCTATGATGAAACAGCGGCACGCAAGGTGACGAAGATGCTCTCGGAAGGTGTAGATGAGGGGCTGGTATATAATGCAAAGATTGAAAATGCCATTGTGGCTGCGAAAACCGGTTCCACAAACGATAATAAAGATGGTTGGACTGTAGGTTATAGCCGTTATTATACGACCGCAATTTGGTGCGGTATGGATATGCCGGAGACCGTGGAGGACTTGTACGGAAGCTCTTATCCAATGGAAATCTGGAAGGCATATATGAATGAAATTCACAATGGCTTGAAGAAGCTTCCATTCCCGGACTACGCAGGAGAACCGACAGAGGAAGAAACAACGGCTAATGGGGATGAGGAATCTCAGTCCAAGCCGCATCAGAGTCATCCAAGCGGAGGCAATCTAAACTACGAAAACGGTGATTTTAATCACGATGTGGATGTTGACCATATGGGCGATCAGGATGTGGATTTGAATTATTAAATAGAGGAAGATGGAGGGGAAATTTAAATGGGCTTAGTAGTACTTAGATGCCCAAGCTGTGGGGCAGAGTTAAGTGTTGCAGAGGAGAAGAATGTTTTTTTCTGCCAGTATTGCGGAACTCGGATTGAAAACATTGCAGAAAGGCATGAGTATACACATAATGTTAATGTAAATCAAAACATCAATATGAATGTTACGATGGACCATAGCAATGAACCGAATTTGGTGGTGCATTATACTTCTTCTAATCCACGGGTATACTTAGTAATTAGAGTAGTTTCCACCGGCCAAAAAGCGGTTTATATGAATGGTCAAACAGCTACTTATCACCTTAAGCCAGGATACCAGACGATTGTTCTTAAAATTGGAAAAATCAATTACAATAGACGGGTGTTTATTGATCCAACTAAGGGACCGGTTACAATCAATGCTGGCTTCTTAAATAGAGCACAAATTAGTATTGATCAACCGCCTTATTCGGATGCGGATGTTGCAAAATATGCGCCGCAGAGAGCTGCTGTCCAGAATGGACAATCCGTTAATTCGGCCCCTGTTCAATCTACAACATATACCAATACACCTTCAGGTCTGAGAATGTCTGGCCTTGCGATTGCCGGATTTGTTTTATCACTAACATTTTTCTTAGGCCCCGTAGGATTGGTCATGGGTATTATTGATTTGGCCATGAAGAATCCAGAGAAGAGACATGGCCTTGCGATTCCGGCAATAATTATTGGTGGTCTTGCGACAGTGTTCATATTTATGAGTATTATTTCTTCTATATCATGATTTTGAATAAATAAAAATTTGAAAAAGCCTACGATGAGTGTGATATGTGTCCAGGATTCTGGGTACATATCAGTTCATCGTAGGCTTTTTAATGGTTTAATTCAATCTACACCTGTCCGTGTGCTTCCTTGTAACTTGCAACCTTTTTATTGATACGATCTACAGGATTTAAAAGATCGCTGATGGATGCATCATGGTTCAGGGTGTCTACAAGAAGAGCAATGTACTTGCTCATGTCTACATTTACGTAGTAATCGCGAGCCAAAAGCTCTGGGCTTTGGTATACGAGGTTGGTGGTAAGCACCTTATCGAACACACCCTCTGCATAAGCTTTATCGAACTTCTCCATACCATTGGTGAAAAGACCGAAGGTGGAAGCTACAAATACACGCTTTGCCTTGCGTTCCTTTAATTCACGGGCGGTATCTAACATACTTTCGCCAGAGGAAATCATATCATCAATGATGAATACATCCTTGCCCTCTACGGAGGTTCCCAAAAACTCGTGTGCGACGATTGGGTTGCGTCCGTTTACGATGCGGGAGTAATCACGTCTCTTGTAGAACATACCCATATCAAGGCCAAGAACGTTGGAGTAGTATACCGCACGGGACATTGCTCCTTCATCTGGAGAGATAATCATCATATGCTCAGAATCGATGGTTAAGTCATCCACATTGTTCAATAATGCTTTGATGAACTGGTAGGTCGGCTGAACAGTCTCAAATCCACTGAGTGGAATTGCATTTTGTACACGAGGATCATGTGCATCGAAGGTGATGATATTATCTACACCCATACGAATCAGTTCCTGTAAAGCCATTGCGCAGTCAAGGGACTCGCGGCCATTTCTCTTATGCTGACGACCTTCATACAAGAAAGGCATGATAACGGTGATACGACGTGCCTTACCTGCATTTGCAGCGATGATACGCTTTAAATCCTGATAATGGTCGTCCGGAGACATATGATTGGTCTGACCGGAAAGAGAGTAGGTTAGGCTGTAATTACATACATCCACAAGAAGGTATAAATCATAGCCTCTAACGGACTGTAAGATTACACCCTTTGCTTCACCGGATCCGAAACGTGGAACGTCTGCCTTTACGATGTAGTTATCTTTCATGTAACCGGAGAATGCGATTGTTGTCTTGTGCTCGTTCTCGCGTTCCTGTCTCCAATCAGCAATGTAATCGGAAATCTTCTTGCAAAGATTCTCACATCCGTGTAATGGAATCAGTCCAAGAGAACCAACCGGAATAGTATCAAAATCGCTCTGCTGTGACATAATAATCCTCCATAAACTTATTTGTTTGTTTTCATTAATCTTATATCATCCCCAACAAGCTTATAAATCTTGAAGGAGCTGTATACTCTGGAAAAGAGACGCTCGGAGTAGCGGGCCATCAGCTCGTTCAGCGCCAAATTGGTGGAGATAATCGTAGACTGCTTCGCCATCGTACGATTGTTAATCAAATTAAAGAGCAATGAATTCGTATAGGTATTGGTGAACTCAGTACCCAAATCATCAATAATCAAGAGCTCGCATTCCAGGAAGTTTTTCAAGGATGGCGCATCTTCGTCATCATTCTTATACGATAAAAACTGGAAAAGGTCAATAGCACTAACGTACAAAACGCTATGAGATTTATCCAAAAGTGCTTTCGCGATGCAATTGGACAGGAAAGTTTTTCCAACACCGGTGGCACCCATTAGGAGAATGCTCTCGCCACAAGGAAAGTTTTCTACAAATTCCCTACAACCGGCAACGATGGTTTCCATATTCTGGCGTGGGGTGATTTCTGTATTCTGAATTTTACCTGTATTGGAATAATAATCTAAAGATAAGAAGTCAAAATTTTCGCGAAGAAGAATCTCGGAAAGATTCGACTGATGGTATAAAAGATTGATTTCTGCCTGTTTGAAGCAGACACATTTCACGCTATTTACATAGCCAGTGTCCTTACATAGAGGGCAGTCATATGGCATGGTGAGATAATCTTCCGGAAAGCCTGCGTCGGTTAAACTGCGAAGCATTTTCTGATTCAATTCCTCGACACGCTCCTGTAAAGATGAAAGAAGAGAGGAATCCCCTTTTAAGCTGGCACGTATTGCCTGGACACTAATGTCTGCAACTTCGTCCTGACAGCGCTTATAATCCGGAACCATGCGGTATACTTCGGCTGTACGTTCCTCCAGAGTATGTCTGTTTCTGGTTCTTGTAAAGTCGTAGCCGCGCATAATTTCGTCATATTGTGCGTTGTTCAATGCCATGGATTTCTCTCCCTTATTAATCGCTATGAATGGGTTACTGGTTGCCCTTGCCTACGAGATTGCGCTCCATGGTTTCAAAATCATACATGGTAGTGCGCTGCGAAAAATTGTTAAAATTATTCGCGCTAACCTTACCCGCAGTACGGTAGTTACCAGTTGCGGTGGCAGCGGTGGTAGTGGTAGGAGCCACAACCTTAGAGGTTTTGGATGCCTTATAAGCAGCATCGTGTTCCTTAACGGCTTCGAGCGTTTTAATTCCCGCTTCGTGCCAGTCCTTTAAAATTTTTTCTGCATAAGTGAAACTAGCTTTGCCAAGATTCAGCATGGTGCGGTTGCAGGCCTCTTCCACCATATCGGTTGAGAAGTGATAGGTCTTAAACCAACGCTGGATAAATTCCAGCTCCTGTGCAGTTACCGAGCGGCCACTAATGCCGAATGCCTTTGCAACCACTGCAGTGCTCTGACTACGTGCCTGAGCAATTTCCTTGGCTGCGGCAACGGTGGAGATACCTTCATCGGACCAGGCATTTGCCACCGTCTCGATATAACGCATGTTTGCATGATTGTTGCTTACGCAATATTCCAAAAGGTATTCCAGTAAATCTGTGGTGAAATGTAATTCATCATAGATATAGGTAATCGTGCGAATTTCTGTATCATTTAATAAATGACCGAGATAATTTTCTACAATGAAAAGTAAGTCGGAAAATTCTTCCTGATTTCTTAATTCATTTAATCGAGTGGAAAATGCCTTTTTCGCCGGAGCCTTATCAACAGCCTTTGCCGGAGCTTTAACAGGCTCTGCTTCAGAGTTTTCCAAATTTAAAAAGGTAATGGACAGCGGCGCGGTTTCTGCTTCGTCAAAGACCACATCAATGGCGCGAACCTTGTTCCAGTACTTTAAGGGACGGATGATATCCTTTTCTGTCAGATTAAGTAAGTCAGCAATTTCAGAAACGGTTATCGTAGAATCCTCTGCATTGGTGCTACGAAGCAGGTATAAATAAACCTTAACAAAATCTCCGTTAGCATCCTTCATGTACTGATCAATAAAAATATTGGAAATTGATGTTCGATCATTACGCTTTTTAGATACTTTTACTTGAACTTTCTGCATATCAGTCACCCCATTGTTGTCATCGTTCCCGACTCCCCGTTTTTGCGAGAACGAGCCTAGTATATCACACGAAATTTGTAAATTGAACATCCTTTTTGTAATTTACAAAAGTTGTTGATACTGTGGAAAATGTGGAAAACTTTTAGCGGGAAAGTAAGGCTTCGCCGACCTCTACAATATTGCCGGCACCCATTGTAATAACCAGGTCGCCTTCGCCACAACGAGCTAAAACGAGGTCCTGAATTTTTGAAAAATCAGGCTCATAAATACACTCGGTTCCAGCCTGGTCAATCAATGCTTTGATATCCGTTGAATAGATGCCCAGCGTGTTTTGCTCGCGGGCAGCATAGATATCCGCCAGAATGACAAGATCCGCTCCGGAAAGCTCCTTGGCGAAATCCTCCAGAAAGGCCTTGGTTCTGGTATAGGTATGTGGTTGGAAAATTACTACGAGTTTATTATGCTTTGTTTTTTTGGCAGAAGTGATGGTAGCATGAATTTCAGATGGATGATGTGCATAATCATCCACAATACGAAAGCCGTTTAATTCGCCCTTGAACTGGAAACGGCGGTCGGTTCCGTGGAAACCGAAGAGACCCTCTAAAATCGCCTCATTGGCGATGTTTAAATGAGCTGCTACAGCCCATGCAGCCAAACTGTTGTATACATTGTGAATGCCTGGCACGCCGAGTGCGACCTCAGTTATCTCCTGGCCGTTATGCAGGAGCGTATAATGGCAGCAGCCATTCTCATCATATGTAATATTCTTTGCGGAATAGTCACAGGTTTCTTTAGCTCCCACGGTCACGTAAGGACACTGGACACCCTCGCAAATTTCTGCATAATTTTCGATGTCGCCATTGATGACCAGTAATCCGTCAGAAGGCAGAAGAAGTGCAAACTGATGGAAGGAATTACGAATATCCTGTAAATCCTTAAAGAAATCCATATGGTCTTCTTCTATATTAAGAATAATCTCAATGGTTGGAGCAAAGGATAAGAAGCTGTTGGTGTATTCACAGGCTTCTGTAATGAAATTTTCAGACTGACCCAAACGCAGATTTCCGCCAATAGAAGGAAGAATACCGCCGACAGAAACGGTAGGGTCCAAACCCGCACCGACCAAAATTTCAGTAACCATGGAGGTGGTTGTGGTTTTGCCATGTGTGCCAGACACACCGATTGCCACACGGAAGTTTGCCATAATCTCACCCAAAAGCTCCGCACGGGTTAACATAGGGATTCCGGCAGCAACTACTGCAGCAAATTCCGGATTGTCCGGATGGATGGCAGCAGTGTAGACTACCAGATCAATTCCGTCATGAATATTTTCTGCGGTCTGGCCAATATGGATTATTACACCCTTATCGGCTAAGTGATTTGTTAATTCAGACTGTTTGGAGTCGGAACCGGATACGGTAAATCCCTTGGAAAGAAGCACCTCAGCAAGGCCGCTCATACTAATGCCACCAATGCCGATGAAGTGTACATGAATTGGTTGATTAAAATCTATATGATACATAATGATGCATCTCCTTTAATTTTGAAAATGGGACAAATTTCTGCCCATACTTAGTCTCATTTTATACCTTCTTGAAGAGAAATGTAAACGAAAAAACCAGAACGGGCAGAAACAATTCTGTATCGCATAATAAATTGGTGAAAAATTACAAAAAATTTACAAAAAACACTCCGTCCTTCGTCATTTTTACTTTAATTTCACAGTTCAATGTGGTATAGTGTTGATAAGCCTTCTTTAATATGGGAGGGTAGGAATGAAGAATTCATTCTGAGGGAAAAAATCAAAACCCGAGGTGCAACTATGGTCAAAAAAGAAATGATTGCCATGCTTCTTGCAGGCGGACAGGGCAGCAGACTGGGTGTGCTTACAGCAAAGGTTGCTAAGCCAGCAGTTGCGTTCGGTGGAAAGTATCGTATTATTGACTTCCCACTGAGTAACTGTATAAACTCAGGAATTGATACGGTCGGTGTATTGACCCAGTATCAGCCACTGCGATTGAATACACACATTGGAATCGGTATTCCATGGGACTTGGACAGAAATGTAGGCGGTGTAACCGTACTTCCACCATATGAAAAGAGCCAGGGCTCAGACTGGTATACCGGTACTGCAAATGCTATTTTCCAGAATATGGACTACATTGATATGTATAATCCGGAATATGTATTAATTCTTTCCGGCGACCATATCTACAAAATGGATTATGAAATCATGTTAGATTACCATAAGGCTAATAATGCTGCAGTTACTATCGCAGCAATGCCTGTTCCTATTGAGGAAGCAAGCCGTTTTGGTATTCTGATTACTGATGATGAAAATCGTATCACAGAATTCGAGGAGAAGCCGGCAAATCCACGCAGCAACCTTGCCTCTATGGGTATTTACATCTTTACCTGGAAGGTTCTGAAGGAAGCTCTTCTGGCTCTGAAGGATCAGGCTGGATGTGATTTCGGTAAGCACATCATCCCATACTGCTTCGATCATGATATGAGATGCTTCGCTTATGAATACAATGGCTACTGGAAGGACGTTGGTACCTTAAGCTCTTATTGGGAAGCAAATATGGAGCTTATCGATATCATTCCGGAATTCAACCTCTATGAAGAATTGTGGAAGATTTACACGAAGGCAGATGCACTTCCACCACAGTTCATCGCTACAGAAGCTAAGGTAGAAAGAAGTATTGTCGGCGAAGGCTCAGAACTTTACGGAACTGTTAGAAATTCTGTACTGGGCAGCCGTGTAATCGTAGAAGAGGGCGCGGAAGTTATCGATTCCATTCTGATGCAGAACACCGTTGTTAAGAAGGGTGCGCGCATCGTTAAGGCAATTGTTGCCGAGAATGTAACCATTGGCGAAAACGCACAGCTTGGTGTCGGCGAATATGCAGACAGCCAGTTAGATGCTAAGGTATATGCTGCAGATCTCGTTACAATCGGCGAGAATTCTGTAATCCCTGCAAATGTATCAGTTGGAAAGAATACCGCAATCTCCGGTGTAACAACCGCAGAGGACTATCCAAACGGCACTCTTCCAAGTGGCGGATTTATTGTAAAGGCAGGTGGTAACAGATGAGAGCAGTAGGTATTATTTTAGCAGGTGGTAATTCCAAAATGATGCGTGAGCTTTCTAATAAGAGAGCTATCGCAGCAATGCCGGTTGGCGGAAGCTACCGTACCATCGACTTTGTACTGAGTAATATGTCCAACTCCCACATTGGAAAAGTTGCTGTCATCACCCAGTACAATGCAAGATCATTGAATGAGCATTTGAATTCCTCCAAGTGGTGGGACTTCGGTAGAAAACAGGGTGGATTGTTTGTATTCAATCCTACCATTACTACCCAGACCAGCCAGTGGTTCAGAGGAACCGCAGATGCTTTGTACCAGAACCTTGATTTCTTACGCAACTGCCACGAGCCATATGTAGTTATTGCATCCGGCGACGGCGTTTATAAAATGGATTATAATAAGGTACTGGAATATCACATCGAGAAGAAGGCAGATATCACCGTTGTAACCAAGGAGCTTGGTGCAGATGAAGATGCCAGAAGATTTGGTGTGGTTCGTATGGATGAAGATCAGCGCATCACGGATTTTGAGGAGAAGCCGGTTGCAACTGATGCAAATACTGTTTCAGCAGGTATTTATGTCATCCGTAGAAGATTATTGATCGAATTGATCCAGAAGGCATACGATGAGGACCGTTATGACTTCGTAAAGGATATTTTAGTTCGATACAAGAACGTGAAGAAGATTTATGGTTATCCAATGGAAGAATACTGGAGCAATATTGCAACGGTAGAAAGCTATTACAAGACCAATATGGACTTCTTGAAGAGAGATGTCAGAGATTACTTCTTCCGTGAAGGTGCAGATGTTTATACAAAGGTAGACGATTTGGCACCGGCCAAGTACAATCCAGGCTCTGAGGTTAACAATAGTTTGATCGGAAGTGGCTGTATTGTAAATGGTAGAGTTGAAAACTCCGTTGTTTTCAAAAAGGTATTCATTGGCAACAATTGCTACATTAAGAACTGTATCATCTTAAACGATGTTCACATCGGCGATAATACTCATCTTGAAAACTGCATTGTTGAAAGCAGAGATACCATTAAGCCAAATACCGAGTATGTGGCACCGGATGGAGAAATCCGTATCATCATCGAAAAGAATGAGAGATTCGGAATTTAATTTCAACTAAATAAACTTGAACAGAGGGGGTAGAGTTCAAATGCAGATTACAGATATCCGTGTCAGACGTGTTGACAAGGAAGGTAAGATGCGTGCAGTAGCATCCATCACCATCGACAATGAATTTGTTGTCCATGACATCAAAATCATCGAAGGGGATAAGGGCTTCTTTATCGCAATGCCTAGTAAAAAGTCTGCGGATGGTGAGTACAGAGACATCGCACATCCGATTAATTCTACGACCAGAGAATTGCTGCAGAGCAAGATTCTGGAAGCGTATGAAGCAACTCCTGAAATTACTGAATAGTTGCATTTTGAGGCTGTCGCAAGACGCGGCAGCCTCTTTTAAAAAACTTTGGAAACTGAAAATAAAAAAATAGTTTCCGAATTTTATTCAAAGTATTGACATGCGCAACCGGTTGTGCTAGTTTGAATACAAAAGAAGGAGGTACACTTATGAAGGAGCAGTTAACTAAGAAATTTGAAGAGCTTTTTGGAGCAGGCGGGGACATTCGTGCTTACTTCGCACCAGGTCGTGTAAATCTGATTGGCGAACATACAGATTACAATGGCGGACATGTTTTTCCGTGCGCATTGACCATTGGAACCTATTTCATTGCGCGTAAGCGTGAGGACAGAAAACTCCGTTTTTATTCAGAAAATTTTGAGAATCTTGGAATTATTGAAGCGAGCCTTGATAATCTGGTATGGAGCAAGGAAGCAGATTGGACCAATTATCCAATGGGCGTTATGTGGGCTTTTGGTGAGAAGGGGTTTGAAATTACCAACGGCTTCGATATGCTGTTATTCGGCAATATTCCAAACGGTTCCGGACTTAGTTCTTCTGCATCCGTGGAAGTCGGTACCGGCGTTTTGTTAAGAGATATGTACGGCTTTGATGTGGATATGATTCAGATTTCCCTAATTGGCCAGTACTCAGAAAATAAGTTCAATGGCGTCAATTGCGGTATTATGGATCAGTTCGCCATTGCAATGGGACAGAAGGATGCAGCAATCTTTTTGGATACTGCAGATTTATCCTACAAATATGCTCCAATTAGTCTGGAGGATGCAAAGATTGTCATTGCCTGCTCTAATAAAAAGAGAGGTCTTGGCGATTCGAAGTACAACGAGCGCCGCGCTGAGTGTGAGGAGGCTTTGGCGGAGTTACAGACCAAGCTTTCCATTCAGAGCCTTGGTGAATTAGATGAGGCAACCTTTGAGGCAAATAAGGACTTAATCAAGTCCGAGGTTAGACAGCGCAGAGCAAAGCATGCGGTTTACGAAAATCAGAGAACCATTAAGGCAGTTGCAGCATTACAGGCCGGAAACATCGAGGAATTCGGTAAGCTGATGATTGCTTCCGATGATTCCCTGCGCGATGATTATGAAGTAACTGGTAAGGAATTGGATACATTGGTAGCCGCTTCCTTAAAGCAACCGGGCGTCATTGGATCACGTATGACCGGTGCAGGCTTCGGCGGATGCACAGTTAGTATTGTTAAGAACGATTCCATCGACAATTTTGTTGAGAAGGTCGGTGCAGAATATAAAGAGATCATCGGCTATGCAGCTGATTTCTATGTAGTGGAAATCGGCGATGGTGCGAGAAGAATTTAGGAAGGTATATATTGGAGGTAAAGTAAAATGACAGTTTTAGTATTAGGCGGTTGTGGCTATATCGGTTCTCATACCGTATATGCATTGGCAGAGCGCGGTGAGGACGTAGTTGTTATTGATAATCTGGAGACAGGACATATTGAGGCTCTGCACCCAAATGCAAGATTTTATCAGGGTGATATCAGAGACCGCGCGTTTGTGGATAGTGTACTGGATAAGGAAAAGATTGATGCAGTGATTCACTTTGCAGCAAACTCCTTAGTAGGCGAGTCCATGTCCAATCCATTGAAGTACTATGACAATAACGTAAACGGAACCAAGGTTCTTTTACAGTCCATGGTTGCACATGGCCTGAATAAGATTGTATTCTCCTCTACTGCAGCAACCTATGGTGAGCCTGAGAGAGTGCCAATTTTAGAAACGGATAAGACGGAACCAACCAATGCATATGGTGAAACCAAGCTCTCTATGGAGAAGATGTTTAAGTGGACCGATTATGCACATGGATTGAAGTATGTATCCTTGCGTTATTTCAATGCCTGCGGCGCACATGTCAGCGGGGAGATTGGTGAGGCACATAAGCCAGAGACCCATTTGATTCCATTGATTTTACAGGTTCCTTTGGGACAGAGAGAAACCATCTCCATTTATGGTGATGATTATCCTACGAAGGATGGTACCTGCATCCGTGATTACATCCACGTAACCGATTTGGCGCAGGCACATATCTTAGCGGTTGAATATCTGATGAAGGGTAACGAGAGCAATATCTTCAATTTAGGAAATGGTGTTGGATTTACCGTGAATGAAGTAATTGAAACCGCAAGAAAGGTTACAGGACATCCTATTCCTGCCACCATCACTCCAAGACGTTCCGGCGATCCTGCTCAGCTGATTGCATCCAGTGATAAGGCAAGAAGTGTACTTGGCTGGGACCCTCAGCATGCAGATTTGGAAGAAATCATTGCCAGCGCCTGGAAGTGGCACAGCACACATCCGAACGGATTTGCAAAATAGGATAGAGGAAGTTTTTTATGATTTACAGCGCAGTAAAAAAATTAATTGCATATGGCTTGGAAAGCGGTTTAGTACCTGCAGAGGAAGAAATTTATACCACAAATCTGGTGTTAGATGTTCTGAAACTGGAGGACTATGAGGACGATGGTGAAACCTATCAGAATGTGGATTTAGAGAGTACCTTAAAGGAACTGTTGGATTATGCGGTTTCGTCCGGATTAATCGAAGACGGCATCACCGACAGAGATTTGTTCGATACCCGCCTGATGAATTGCCTGGTGCCACGTCCAAAGACCGTGATTGATACCTTCCATGCAGAGTATGAGAAGAGCCCGGAGGCAGCTACCAATTATTATTATAAACTTTCACAGGATACGGATTACATTCGTCGCTATCGTGTGAAGAAGGATCTGAAGTGGGTGACTGCCACAGAGTATGGTGATATTGACATCACCATCAATTTAAGTAAACCGGAGAAGGATCCTAAGGCGATTGCCGCTGCAAAGCTTGCAAAGCAGGCTGGGTATCCAAAGTGCCTTCTTTGTCGTGAAAACGAAGGCTACGCAGGCCGTGCCAATCATCCGGCCAGAGAGAACCACCGCATCATCCCAATCACCATCAATGATAGTCAGTGGGGCATGCAGTATTCTCCATATGTATATTATAACGAGCATTGTATCGTATTTAATGGTCAGCACACCCCGATGAAGGTGGAGCGCGCGACCTTTGTGAAGCTTTTTGATTTTGTTAAGATGTTCCCACATTACTTTCTGGGTTCCAATGCGGACCTTCCAATTGTAGGTGGTTCCATCTTAAGTCACGACCATTTCCAGGGTGGCCATTATGAATTTGCGATGGCAAAGGCACCGATGGAAACCACATTTACCGTTTCCGGCTATGAGGATGTGGAGGCAGGTATTGTGAAGTGGCCATTGTCCGTTATTCGTTTACGCCATGCTGATGAAAAGCGAGTGATTGATTTAGCAGATCATATTCTGCAGACCTGGAGAGGCTATACCGATGAGGCTGCATTTATCTTTGCAGAAACAGACGGTGAGCCACATAATACCATCACCCCGATTGCCCGCTTTAAGAATGGTAAATATGAACTTGATTTGGCGCTTCGTAATAATATCACAACTGAGGAGTGCCCATTGGGCGTATATCATCCACATACGGAGTTGCATCATATTAAGAAGGAAAATATTGGACTGATTGAGGTTATGGGTCTGGCTGTGCTGCCATCCCGCCTGAAGGAAGAGATGGAACTTTTAGAGGAGTATCTTCTTGCCGGCAAGGATATCCGCTCAAATGAGAAGATTGAAAAGCATGCAGACTGGGTAGAGGAATTTGCTCCAAAGTATACTTCTATTGATGCTACGAATGTAGATGAAATCGTTAAGAAGGAAATCGGTATTGTCTTTAGTAAGGTATTAGAGCATGCCGGTGTATTTAAACGTGATGCAGAGGGAAAAG
>JAZUHV010000229.1:0-2416 GCA_045641925.1 Butyrivibrio sp. | reverse complement strand
AAAGCCTGGACGAACCTCTCTGTCATCATAAATTACCTCGATGCCTTCCTTCTGAAGCTCTGCGTAAATGCGATCTGCCTCAGCCTTGCTTTCTGCATCGTCAACACGGAGACAGCAAAGGTGAACCTGCCATGGTGCAATGGAGATTGGCCAAATTGGGCCATATTCATCGCGCTTAGCTTCACAAACAGAGGCTGCCAAACGACCCACGCCGATACCGTAGCATCCCATGATTGGGATCTGGGTCTCACCATTTTCATCGGTATAGGTCATACCCATGCTCTTAGAGTATTTGGTACCAAGCTGGAAGATATTACCAACCTCAATACCACGGCTAATCTGGATGGAATGCTTGCCACAGCATGGGCAAATTCCACCAGTCTGAATCTTAGCTACATCAGCGAATTCTACGTCACCAAGATCACGTTCAATGTTTAAGCCAATGTAGTGATAATCTACTTCATTTCCACCGCAAACAACATTCTGCAATCCCTTTAAGGACTGGTCATAAATGATGGTTGCCTTCGCATGCTGCTCATAAGGTCCACAGAAGCCTGCCACAAGGCCGGATTCCGAGGTGATTTCTGCAGGATGTACCTTCTCACCCAGGAGATTGGTGAGCTTGGTTTCGTTAACTTCATAATCGCCACGAATGAATACTACAACATATTCATCTGTCATATTCTTCTGATATACGACTGCCTTGCAAGAGTCGGTCACGTCATAATTTACAAATGCGCAAACCTCATCCATAGTCTTGCAGTTAGGGGTATGTACCTTCTGCAACTCGCCAGCAGCCTTGCAGTTTGCATTATCTACAGTAGTGTCTGCAGCTTCCATATTTGCGCTGTAGCCACATTCCTTACAAAGAACGATAGAATCCTCTCCTGCATCAACTAAAAGCATATACTCGTGAGATACGCTACCACCAATCATACCGGAATCGGACTTAACAGAGATGACCTCTGGAATGCCTGCGCGCTCAAATACACGGTCATAGGCATTGGCCATACGTGCATAGTACTGCTCCAAATCCTCCTGAGAAGTATGGAAAGAATATGCATCCTTCATGGTGAACTCACGCACACGAATCAATCCAGCACGAGGACGTGCCTCATCACGGAACTTAGTCTGAATCTGATAAATAGAGAATGGATACTTTGCATAGGTGCTTCCATATTCACGAACAAGCTGAACAGCAGCCTCTTCGTGTGTCATGCCAAGCACCATCTTTGCATTGGTACGATCTTCAAAACGAAGGAGTTCTGCACCAACGCTTTCATAACGGCCAGATTCTTCCCAAAGGCTACCAGGCAGTACAACCGGGAACAAAACCTCCTGAGAATCAACCGCATCCATCTCCTCGCGGATAATATTTTCAATCTTTGCGGTAATACGCTTCATTGGTGGGTAAAGAGAATAAATACCATTTGCAACATATTTAACATAACCACCGCGAACAGAAAATGCATGGCTGTCAATCACACAGTCAGCAGGTCTTTCTTTAAAACGTAATCCAACTAAATTTTTGAGCTTCATTTTTTTCTCCTTCAACAAAAACTAGTCCTATTGTAAAACAAAACAACATCGCTCACAAGAGCGATGTTGTGCATTTTCATATATTTATTATCTTTTTTTCTTTATATGCATACCCAAAATTAATTGGAGGCATCGTGACAGATATATACGCGAATTCTTCTGCTCCATCGTTTTTCTCATCTACACGATCGGCTCAACAGCTTCTATTTCTGAAAGAGCCAGTTGAACTTCATTGGCCAAATAAATATTTGTTGCATATTTGTTCAGCATAAGTTTGGCATTATAACAACGATCCTGAACCTGACGTTTTACATCATCATAAGAAACTCTGCCCTTATGCTTCTTTATAAGTATTTGAAGACACAGAAAATAATAAATATAGTAGAACACGCCTATGTAAAACATTATTGCCCCCTTATTTTCATGGTAGCAATATGAAAGTCTCTACTCTTTGCTATGCACGAGCATTTTATAATTCTACAAGTACTTTCCACTTACCATTACGCTTTCCGTTCTCTCGACTAATTAATCCTTTTCCCTGCATTTCGACAGTTCGCCGCTTGATAGTTCTTTCAGATTTACCTGTCGTTTCTGCTATCTGTTTTTGAGTTCATGTCCAGCATTCATCAGCAGATTTTCAAAAAACAATTCCAAGAACTCAGTGGTCGCGTGGATACCATTTTGTAAATCATTGTAATTTGAACGAACTAAGGCATTTCTAAAATACCAGGAGTTCTCAGCAAAAGTTTCATTAATACTAATATCTATTTTTTCTTAAGCCAAGCAATAGAAACATAATGCTTTATAACAAATGAATCCGAATATTCCCTAAGCATCTTAACATGTTCATCATTCCACAACGCCAATTCTTCTGGCG
>JAZUHV010000228.1:0-10763 GCA_045641925.1 Butyrivibrio sp. | reverse complement strand
ATTCCGCTTTAAAGAAAACTTCACCCATCCATATATGGCAGATTCTGCCACTGACTTTTGGCGCAGATGGCACATTTCTCTAGGCGCATTTTTCCGTGAATATGTCTATATTCCACTTGGTGGAAATCGCTGTAGCAAAGGAAAATGGGTACGAAACCTTCTGATTGTCTGGGCACTGACTGGCATTTGGCATGGTGCATCCTGGAACTTCGTTGTTTGGGGTCTGTACTATGGCATGCTGCTTTTGATTGAAAAGCAATGGATTTTAAAGATAAAAGAAAGAATCCCGAAGTTTTTCAATGTTTTGGTGACATTGGTATTTGTTATCCTTGGCTGGGTACTCTTCTACTATACTGATTTGGGTGCTGGCATTTCTCACATCGGCCGCATGTTCGGCATCGGCGCACAGGGGGGAATGGATGCAGTTGCGATTTATTACATCAAGGATAAGCTCGGATTCGTTATTTTAGCCATTCTTGCATGTCTGCCATGGAGTGAATGGCTGAAGAGTTGGAAGAAAAATCATGGATTTAGCACCGCCTGGCGAATTGTCGCTCCGGTTGCAGCAAGCTTTTTACTGCTTGTATCCGTACTATTAATGGTTGGTCAAAGCTATAACCCATTTTTGTATTTCAGATTTTAGGAAGGGAGGCTATGAAAATGAAGATTTTTAAATTATTATTCCCAATTACATGGCTTCTCGCATTGCTCATTATCGGCTCATTTTATTTTTGGGGTGCTGACCACGAAGCCAGCTATTATGAAGAGGAAAACCGTATTCTAGCCGGTGTTCCAAAGGTTGGCGAATCTCTTCAAAAGGGAAGTCTGGACTCCGATACCGAGAACTTCTTACTGGATCAGTTCCCATACCGCAAATCCGTCATTCGCACCTCGGATAGCATGCGCAATCGTCTGAGTATTGCAAGCTATGATGACTTTGTGGCTATGAAGGAAGGCAGCAAAGACCCGCTCGATCAGGGCGGCGCAAACGATGCCATTCAGGATATTCTGGATGAGCTTAATAAGCCTACCGAAACGCAGGAAGCCACCACAGAAGCCCCAACGCAGTCGGTGCCGGATGCGGAATCCCAGACGCCAGAGGAAACAGAGCCGCAGGAGAATCCTCCGATTACTCCAAAGCCACCAGCAGACATCAATTCCTTTGCAGAATGGATGCACAATTATATGACGGTGGACGATAATTATACCGAATTTGGCAGTTATACAAGAGACAGTGTACTGGCCTTCACCGCGGTATTGAACAAATACGCTGCCGCGCTTCCGAAGGATGGAAAGCTGATGTTTACGATGGTCCCACAGGCCACCTTCGCCAACAAATTTGTGAACTCCAGTCACAATGGTGCCATGAAGCAGGATGCAATCGATATGATTCAGGCTTTTGGCGCGGACAATGTCTACGCCTTTGACGCTGCGGCCATCCTCTCCGAACCGATTGCCAATAACGAATATATCTTCTTCCGTACCGATATGCACTGGACTCCTTACGGTTCCTACCTGTTATACAAGCAAATGGCTGCACAGGCAGGCAAAATTCCAAGTGATTATACGAACGATTATGCGCATCAGACTGAAGACCCGTTCCTCGGGACCTATTACCGTGACTATCCGTCTGACTACTTAAAGAATAATCCGGACGTACTTGAACTCATCGAGCCAAAGTTCCCGCACGAGCTTCGCAGAATTGACGGAAAAGACAGTTATCATGCAATCCCTTACCTGGATTTTGACGCGAAGTCAAACGATCGTTACACGGTGTATCTGGGTGGACCGGCTGGCCCATGGACCTACGTGGAGACCGACAATGATGAGGAAGAAAATGCACTCGTCATCATGGACTCGTTCGGCCTTGGATATTTCTCCTACCTGACCAATAACTATAAGCAGGTACATTATTATGATCCTCGCTACTTTGATTATTATCAGGTTGGGTATTCTGTATCTGAAATGATTGAGAAATATAACATCACCGATATCTACGTCGTGATAGGCGATTTGCATTCGTTTAGTAGTGATTTTATTTTGAATTATGCGAATAGACAGTTTAATGCGCCGGAGTAAACGCGCTTTATTTACCCCCATGTAGCGGTAAATAAAGCGCTCTTGACAGGCTATTTTACACAAGATACTCTTGATAGGGTATCTTATATAAAAGTACAATTCATTTTGGGAGGGATTATTAATGGCGTTAATAAAATGTATGGATTGTGGAACGGAAATGTCGGATAGCGCACAAAGTTGTCCACGTTGTGGTTGGATTAAGCCAAGGGATCCGGCAATTGTAAAACTTGAAAGTGAAATAAACGGCTTGAAAACCCAAAGAGCTGCAATAGGTAGCAGTGCAAAGTATACTGCTGGGGTTATTTTGGGTGTATTGCTACTTATTGGGTCCGTAATCTTTTTCCTTATGACCATTGCCGGAACAAGCCTGTTTAGAATTTCCGGGGCCGCAAAAGGAGTCCCTATTTTCATAAATATTCTGGTTATTGCCATATCAATCGTAATGATCATTATAAATTCAAAGATGCGACGTGAAATATACTCAAAAGTCGCATACTACGATGTGCTAATTCGCGAAAAGGAACATAAGCTTGATATGCTGAGCTGATGAATAATGATTTATATAGAAAGATGGAGATATAGGACAATTTTCCTGATGCTTTTATGAGTAAAAAGGTGCCTCGTGGTTTAACCACGGGACACCTTTATTCATTATTATTCATTCTTTTCTACGAATGGGTAGCCGCAATTCCAGCACCCATGCCTATTTGCTTTCTGACGCGTTTTGCATTCTGGACATGTAATCAACTCAAATTCAGTTTTTCCCTCAGTCTCTGGTTCTATCTCATCTCTTTGCATTGTCGGTCTATTCTCATAAATAGCTGTGGCTGGTGCTTTTTCGGGTGATATATAATCAGGTTTTTTTTCATTGGATATCACGATATAGTCTTTATTGGCTATGATTGTCAAAAGGCTAATTACTCTACCAAATCCGATTAAAAGGAGCCCTGACAGTGTGCTCACAAACCAACTAATTAGTGCAAAATAGAAATTCACTTGAACAGCAACTACTATTCCAGCAATTATTCCGCCAATAATTATAATCCAGCCAAATACCATCAACGATGTTGCCGACTTAGGGTAATTTGTATACTGTTCCGTTTTTATCTTTTTTTCCATAATTCTCCCCCTGGTTTTCATATATTTTTTACCTAAGCACTTCCCATTCAGAATAGGAAGTGCTTAACCTTTAGTATCATTATTTATCCAGTCCACCAAAAAATCAATATCTAACTATGTACCACGTATCAAGGGATTTCACTCATAATCATGGTATATTCTACAATTAAAGCCAAAAACGGCCCTCCAAAACTGGAGGGCCGATAACTTAATCATATAATCGTCCATAAAGTTTCATATAATGCATCAGCTTCTCAGCCAGAGCGTCATCAAAATCGCCTTTCTTTGCGCGCCAGACCCAATTACCACCCAACGTGGATGGAGTATTCATACGTGCTTCTTCACCCAGACCCAAAAGGTCCTGTGCCTGTACGATAGCCAGGTCAGCGATGGTTCCCCAAAGGGCTTTCATCATTTCCCAATGATAGTTCTTCTCATCGGAAAGTCCCAAATAATCCTTCGCCATAGCCACATTACCCGGAAAAGCGGTATTCAGCCAACCGTATACGGTGTGGTTGTCGTGCGTACCTATGTAGGCCACACTCTTATAAGGGATGCGGTGAGGCAGATAGTCACTGCCAGAACCTTCTCGACTATCAAAGGCCATCTCTAGAATCTTCATTCCTGGAAATCCACTTTCGGCTAACATGTTTCGAACCGAATCCGTTAAGAAACCCAAATCTTCAGCAATAATACGTTGTCTTCCAATGTGGCGGTCCATTGCGCGGAACAGTTCTATTCCAGGCCCCTGACGCCATTCGCCTCTCCTAGCATCCTTATCTCCATAAGGAATTGCGTAATAGGAATCAAATCCACGGAAATGATCGATTCTAAGCACATGATAGGTTTGACAGGCATACCAGATTCTGGTAATCCACCAGGCATAATCGTCCTCACGCATACGGTCCCAGTTGAATAATGGATTACCCCAAAGCTGTCCGCCCTCGGCAAACGCATCCGGTGGGCACCCCGCTACATCGGTTGGCTCCAGATTCTCATCTAGCTGGAAGAGCCATGGCTTAGCCCATACATCCGCACTATCCAGTGCGACGTAGATTGGGAGATCTCCAATGATGGAGATTCCCTTCTCATCGGCATACGCACGAAGAGCGATCCATTGCTTCTTAAAGAAGAACTGAACCACTCTCCAAAACTGAATGCGATCAGCATACTCTGTGCGGGCAGCCTCCATTGCCGCCCCGTCCCGTCTGCGGAGTTCCTCCTCCCACATAAGCCAGGATGCGCCATCATGAGCCTCCTTCAGGGCCATGAACAAGGCGTAATCCTCCACCCAGTAATCCTGTGATGTGCAGAATTCACAGAATTCATCAGAAGGTGCCTGTAGGAATCGCTCTACTGCTTTCCCCAAAACAGCAAATCGTTTCTTGTAGAGAACTCCATAATTTACACAGTCCGCTGTGCATTCATAATCTATCTTTTCATATTCGGACGAAAGAAGTAGACCTTCCTCCGCCAAAAGATCAAGATCAATAAAGTAAGGATTTCCGGCGAATGTGGAAAAAGACTGATATGGGGAATCCCCAAAGCTCGTCGGACCAACCGGTAAAATCTGCCAATATGCCTGACCGGCCTTCACCAAAAAGTCGATAAAATCATATGCAGGCTTTCCCATGGTGCCGATGGCATCATCGGAAGGTAAGGATGAAATTGCAAGTAAGATTCCACTTTTGCGCATAAATAAACTCCTGTGTACGCGTCGGAATCTTCAGAATCCAACACTATCTTCTGGTTACGGATTCTCCCGGAACCAAGTGGAACAGCTCAACCTCATGAACAGCCTCTGCTCCATTCTCTATACAATCTAATAAAATTTCCACGCTACGAGAAGCAATCATCTCACGATGCTGGCGCATGGTGGTCAATCTAGGCATCGTATAACGGCCCATATCAATTCCATCGAAGCCGATGACCGAAATATCTTCCGGTACACGCAAACCACGGTCGCTAATCAAACGCATGGCTCCGATTGCCATAACATCGGACATACAAAACACTGCCGTAACCTCTGGCATACGGTCTAATAAACGCTCCATGGCGTGGTAGCCTGATGAAATCGTGTAATATGCCGCTTCGTATTGACGTTCCCTGTCAAACGGAACCTTTCGCTCCTCAAATGCCACCTTACAGCCTTCATAACGCATTCTGGCCGGCAGGGAGGACTCCATATTACCACCAAGCACACCAATGTATTCATGGCCCAAATCCAGCAAATGTAAAATAGCAGTTCTGGCTGCCTCTGTATCATCTGTACCCACACTGGAAAGATTTGGAATATCCAACTCCTTCGCCTGGTTGGTAACCATAATGCAAGGCACTTTAATTTGCTCAAATCTGAAATCGTAAAACTGCTGGTTACTTCCAAGGAACATAATGCCTAACGGGCGACGCTCTCTGCAAATGCGAAGAGCCTCTCCCACCTCATCATCTTCCTCACCAATATAGGACATGCTGCAGGCATAGCCCCTCTTTTCGACCAAGCCCTGTAAGGATTCCACGATTGCCGCAAAAAGCATGTTTTGCGTACCCTTGATGATGATGGCAATACCTGAATTATTCTGTTGCTTTAAAAGCTTCGCATTATTGTTTAACTGAAAATTATATTTATCAACGACTGCCATTACGGCAGCTCTGGAGGCGTCTGACACCCCGGGAACATTATTCAATACTCTGGATACCGTTCCAACGGAATAGCCTGATTCTCTAGCAATGTCTTTAATTGTCATAACAAGGTAATCCTCTGCGCAGCTTTATCTGCGTCTTCCTGTTCACGCTTCAATTGAAACGTTTCATTCTCAAAACCAATTATAGTCCTATAGCCTAAAATTGCAAGTAAATTTTATTTATTTTCCTCCGAAAAACCATCGGTTTGTAAGAGTGCATTCATCTTCTTAACCCTGTGCCGGCTAATGAGATAACCTGGCATCCAGCTCGCCACAAACACTGCCGCAAAGATTCCGGAGAAAATCGGCAAATGTTTTATCTGAATCCATCCGTTCAAAAGATAAATGGCCACATAAATCACATATAAGAATGCTCCCTGAATCAGAAAGGCAAAACCCTTTGGAAGCTTCTCAATCTGGTTTACGATGGAAATACCCGCTGCCAGAAACGCCAATCCCGCAGACGAGATAATGGCAATGGACGCTTTCACCGGAGAGATGGAGTCCATACTGCCGTTTGCATGCAAAATCAGCCAGACAATAGCTACAACCACCGGTCCGCCCCAGGCAAAAAGAAGTCCGCGTAAGCAAAACTGTTTGATATAGTTTTTCATAATTTGAACCTCCTTTTTAAGTCTGCAAAGCAACGGCGGGAGACATAATCCTCATAGCCGCATTTAAATTCTACGTCGACCGCACCAGTAAACTCGGTTTTAAAACGTCGTATTTTCTTCCAATTGGCCACTGCGGATTTATTAATCTTTACAAATTCGTGTGGAAGAAGCTCCTCAACCTCATATAGTCTGCGACGAAGTCTGTACTTCTTTCCATCCTGATAAACCGCGTATGTTTTACCATCTTCCACAAAGATGCATTCCACGTCAAAAATGGACAGCTTCTCAATATCATCTTCCGTATATCCGGTCAGGTACATATCATTTTCCGCACTCTTGACCATCGATTCAATTTCATCAATTAATTCTGTTCGTTCCCTCACCGTCGCCACAATCGACTCCGGCTCGTTCTGTGCCAAAATAAGTTTGAATTCCATCTATTACTCTCGCTTTTAAAAAGATATTCAAATTATAACATACTTCCACGAAAAAGAAGAAGGCACCAGGCCTTCTCCTTTTCACTAATCATCTAAAAATACGCCGATTCCAATCAATCCCGGACCAGTATGAATGGCCATGGTTGCGGTAATCTGTTTCTTAACTACCAGCTGCGCATCTGGAACGATTTCAAATATTCTTGGTTCCACTTCATCGGCCACATCCGGTGCGCCACCATTCATTAATCCAATGCGAGCATTGCCCTTCTTTGCAAAGTCTGTAGCCACTTCCAAAAGGCTTTCAATTCCCTTTCTGTGACCACGAATCTTTACAACCGTGTAGTAGGTTCCAAACGGAGTGCAGGAAATAATAGGCTTTAGGTTCAACGCCTTACCCACAATCGCAACTGCAGGACTGATGCGTCCGCCCTTCTTTAAATAATCCAGGGTATCCATATAGAAGAACACCTTGGAATCATGAATCTTTCGCTCTAACGCAGCGGTTACCTCACGAAAACTCTGTCCTGCCCCCAGTTCCTTGGCAGCATACCATGCATATAATCCTGAGCCAATGGAAATGTTCTTCGTATCAAAGGCATAGGTTTCCATATGCTTTAAATCCGAATCGTCCTCGGCTTCCTCAAAAGCGAGACGAACCGCATTAAAGGTACCACTTAATGCACTGGAAATGGTGATGGCAATAACTCTTTCATACCCTTCACTATGAATTTCCTGAAGCAAATCCAGTACTTCCATCATATTCGGTGTAGAAGTCTTAGGGACATCCTGTGGGAACTTTGCATACACCTCTAATGGATCAATATTTTCTCCGTCATTATAAACGGTCTCTCCATACATGACCTTCAAGCGCAAAACTTTTATGTCATACTTAGCAATCACTTCATCGCTAAGGTCACAACCGGAGTCGATGATGATTGCAGTTTTTGCAGCATTCATAATCTTCTCTCCTTGTTTAGTTTTTCCCTAGTATATCGAAGAATGTCAGTGGATTCAACCTTTCCAAAAGATTTAATAAATTCTTTAGAATTTGCCCTTGCAGGCAACTAACATCTTCACTAAGTTTTTATCTGCAAAATTTCGATTCTTTGAAAAAATTTTACACAATGCGGCGAAATTTTCCTCGGAATGCTCCACCTCACGAGAATACAAATGTGTCATCTCCACCTGCTCCTGAAAACTCAGCGTTCCACTTCTTTTCCATTCGCAGACATCGCACTGCAACAGGATGAGCATACTGACAACACCCATTTTCACCTTTGTTAGCACGTCTCCGTCCAGAATGCCTCTTGCAAAGTA
The DNA here is from genome assembly GCA_045641925.1 of Butyrivibrio sp. Taxonomy (GTDB): domain Bacteria; phylum Bacillota; class Clostridia; order Lachnospirales; family Lachnospiraceae; genus Eshraghiella. The sequence continues at coordinate 2,516 of JAZUHV010000228.1, read as the reverse complement.
TCGGAAGATAAAATAGGTCGCCAGATTTTCATATTCATACGTACGCTCGTATTGCGCTAAGAATTCCGTAGTCTTTGTAGCAATGTCCGGATATGCTTTTGTCTTTTTCAATTGCTTCCAGGCCAGTTTGGCATCCTTTTCCCATGGCGCCGGCAGTTCAAATACTAGCTCATACATGTTTTTAACTAGCTGCGGCCATTCTGGTTTGATGATGGTTTGGTGCATATACTGAAAGAAGGTCTCATCATAAAAAATAGCAAGTTCCTTCTTCTCCGGCAGTTCCGCATGGGCAGCCGCTAATGCACCATCCATATAGTCCTTCGTATAACGCGCACACACTGCATCCATTTGCTCCGGATGACGCATCTTACGCTGTAAATCCGTAGCAAAATACAGTACCAGAATCAATCGGTCCCAAATGGTGTAGGTTCGGTCCCACAGGATTTCATAAGCCTTTTTACGTGCCTGCATCACATGTAGGAAGCGGGTTCCGTCAATCGAATTCAAACTCGGAAAGCTGTCAGGATCCTCCATTTCAGAAAAGCCCGGTGTACGATTGTCCCTCAGAATCAATTCTGCCGCCGTCTTACAGGAGAGCGCGATTCCGGTTTCGCGAAGATTCCCAAATTCAGTTGTAAATCGTGGATACTGGTCACAGGTTACGCATAATGCATCCTCCCCCAGCTCCGTGTACAAATCACAAAGGTTCTGGTCATTCAAAAACGGACAGCGGCCGTCTTCGCAGATACGAAACTGTCCCTCTGCGGTCTTTGTCGGTTCAATCATAACCGAATGCAAACGGTCACCAAACGGTCCCTGAATGCTCTTATAATACGCAAAGGAAGCATCATCCACATCCACCTGCCAGCCTGCGCAGCAGGTATCCTCACAGGCGCCGGCAATGCATCGGAACTCTTTGTAATAATCCGGTGTAACGATCTTCATCGCTTATCCTTTCGCAGCAAGAATATTCATCACAACCGCGCCGGCAATCAAGGCCACACAAATAAGAACACATACAACAATAGCAATGGTGCGCTCTTTCTTAGCCTGTGGCGAAAGCGTTGTCTGATGAGGTTTTTCTTTTTTCTTTTTGGCCGTAGGGGCCTCGTAACGGTATTCTGCCATATCTTCTGTCCTTTAACTTATGCCTGAACGGTAATGCCATTTACTTCAACAGCATCGGTAACTTCAATCATTAAATATTTCTTTCCGTCAATTTCACGGGTTTCAATCAAATCGGTGCGGTCCGCTGCAACTTTTATAGAAACGTTTGGCGTGGACACATTAAAGGTTCTGGTGTTCACAATATTACTAGCCATCAAATCCTGCTTTGTACCGACAGACTCCTCAAAAGTCTCTTCGAAATGTTCAATGCGCTCGTCAGAAACTCCTGCGGTTTCTAAGACACGCTTCACATCCGCCTTATCAAAGGAAACCGGGTCTGGCTCTTCTTTATGCTCCTCCACAAAAGCCGTCATCGTCTCGTGAATGGACTTTACAGTTTCAAAGCTACATTCCTCGCCCAATGCCTCGGAAATCACCTCTACGAACGATTCTGCCTGGTTCTTTGCGGTCAATGGAGACACGCAGCCAAGCATTCCGCCAATGAAATCCGGCTGAATTTCTTCCGCCTTATGGGTGAAGTATAAAAGCTTATGAATGTCTGTATTTCTGTCAGTAAATGCAGGAAATAAAAACGCATGCTGTGGTGGCTCAACCAGCCAGTCACGAATACGATTCTCAATGGAATTCGTTACGGTATTAATGCGCAGGCCTTCTTTGGAAAGATTGACCGGACAAATAGAACATAAAATATGCTCATATGCATAGTCCGAAGCATCCTCCTGCTCCATACCATCCTCACCTCTTTTTGGTACATCATAAACGGTATCGATTAGGAGAATCAGATAGTTCTCGCCATAGACATAATTATCAATTACCTTGTCATAGAACAGATCTAAAAGCGCATCATCCTGTAAATGACTATCGCGAAGCTTTAATAAAAACTCCTGACTCCCGCCCTCCATCTCAGTTTCCAGAGGGAATTCCATATTCAAAAGATTCTTTCCAATTGTGCCGCCCAGAGAATTTCTAAAAATAGTCAGATACTTAAAGATTTCCTCCTCCGGCTGGGACAAAAAAGCTTCCTTAAAACTTAAAATCTTATTCTTATTTCCGTCCACATAGCAGCCAGCAAAGCGCTGTGCCTGGCAACGGTCATAGGTGTATAACTTTTTTATTTCGGCAATTTCTTTCTTGTTCATAAGTGCTTCCTTTTCTTAAAATCATTATCTCTATTATTAGACAAATTTCCTCGATTCGCAACTCAAAGATTTATAAAAAGTGGTCGATATAGCAAGTACGTAATAAACGAATTGCTGCATCACCAAATTGCCGGAGGGCCTTGTGCTGGGGTCCGAACGCACAAAAAGGAGGATCATCTATGATCATTGGATCAAGCATGGTGAGCATGCAATCAGAGCGTACGTATTCATCGCATCAGTCGATCTCGT
>JAZUHV010000227.1:0-6611 GCA_045641925.1 Butyrivibrio sp. | reverse complement strand
CTTCTGATCGCAGATGAGCCGACAACTGCATTGGATGTTACGATGCAGGCACAGATTTTAGTGCTTTTAAAACAATTACAGCGTGAGATGAATAGTTCCATACTAATTATTACACATAACTTTGGCGTGGTTGCAGAAATTTGTGATACTGTATCTGTTATGTATGCGGGTCAGGTTGTAGAAACGGGTGATGTGCATGAAATTTTCAATCATCCGACCCACCCATATACGCAGGCGCTAATCTCCTGTATTCCTAAAGCGGGCGATCGTGCGACGGAGTTGACCAGTATTAAGGGTCAGCCGCCACAGCTAAATGCCGATATTGTGGGCTGTCCATATGCAACACGCTGTAAGTATGCGGACGAGCGATGCTTTATGGAAACACCAGTGTTGTATCAAATTTCAGAGGGACATGAATGTATGTGCTTCAGAGCGGAGGACAGAACATGAATGCATTGATTGAAGTTAGAGATGTAAAGAAATATTATCAGAAAAATAAGAAAACTTTAAAAGCGCTGGATGGTGTTTCTATCGATATTTACGAGAATGAAATCCTTGGCGTTGTGGGTGAGTCCGGCTGTGGTAAGTCCACATTAGGGCGCTGTATCATGAATTTGATTGAACCGACCTCAGGAACTGTATATCTTGATGGAAAAGATATTCAGAGCTTGAATAAGAAGGAAATGAAGGAACTTCGTAAGAAAATCCAGATGGTATTTCAGAATCCATTTTCTTCGTTTAATCCGAAGTACAGCATTGGAAAAAATTTGTCAATGGTGGCGCATTTTTACGGAATGGGCATTTCCCAGACGCAGAAGCGTTTAGAGGAACTTTTAGAGGTTATTAGCCTGGATAAGTCGGTGCTAAAACGTATGCCAACGGAGTTGTCCGGTGGACAACTGCAGAGACTTGCGATTGCACGTGCCTTGATTTCTAAACCAGAGATCATCGTGGCCGATGAGCCAGTATCTGCATTGGACGTTTCTGTACAGGCGCAAATCTTGAATTTGATGCTGGATTTAAAGAAGAACTATCACCAGACGATGATGTTTATTTCTCATGATTTGCCAGTTGTTGAGCACATTTGTGACCGTGTTGTGGTTATGTATTTGGGAAGCATCATGGAGATGGGCTCTGTGGATGATTTGTTCAGCCACACTGCGCATCCTTATTCTAAAGCGTTATTGGCCGCAAAGCCAAAGGAAAATCCAGATGTGGAGAAGGACGAATTTCAACTACAAGGAGATGTTCCAAACGCGATGAATATGCCAACCGGTTGTAAGTTCCACACAAGATGTCCTTATGCAAAAGAAGGAATTTGTGATGTGGGAGTTCCGGCATTGAAGGAAATCAGCGATGGCCATTTTGTGGCATGCCATCTGGCATAGACAGGAGGAGATATGGAAAACTATATTATTACAATATCCAGACAGTTTGGTAGCTTAGGTCGACCTATTGCACAGGAGATGGCTAGGCTTCTGAACATTGAGTATTATGATCGTTACATTGTAGGAAAAGCTGCTTCTAACCTAGAAGTGGATGTGTCCGAAATTGAGAGCGTGGAGGAATCTGCAACCCAGCGCTACAAAAATATGATGTTCCCATTTGCGAAGCACACGACTGAAATGCAGGATACCATTTTTGAACATCAGAAGAAAATTATTCAGGAGTTAGCTGATCAAGAATCTTGTATTATAGTAGGTCGTTGCTCCGACTATATCTTACGTAACTATAAAAATCATCTAAGTATTTATGTATATGCACCGTATTATGAGCGATTAAAAAATTGCATCGATACCTTACAGATGTCTCCTGAAGAAGCGAAGAAAACGCTTGATGAGGTAGACCGTGCGCGCGAGGCATATTATCAGCATTATGCAGGCTGCTCTATGGAAAGCCCATCCCTCAAATCTTTGATGGTGGATAGTTCCATCTTGGGTACGGAAGGTACAGCGGGAATGCTGGTTGATTTTGCAAAAAAGAGATTCCATTTATAATTTTTTACTCCGTAAAAGGGGCACCACGTTGAGCTACGTGGTGCCTCTTTTATACTTTTCCAACGGATGTGAATATGGTATAGTATCATCTGTATATATGGTCGGTTGTGCCGACCTCAAGGAGGAAAAAGATATGGGGTTTATGCGGAAGCATCCGGATTTAATTCGTGAGTATGCGCGCTTAATTGTACGTACGGGTGTGAATATTCAGGAGCATCAGGGTGTTGTGGTTAGTAGCAATGTGGAGCATTATGCTTTTGCACGTATGGTTGTAGAGGAGGCTTATGCCGCCGGTGCGAAGGAAGTCGTAATGCAGTGGAATGATCAGCCGATCTCCAAGCAATTCTTTTTACATGCGGATGAGGAATGCCTTTCGAACATTCCGGACTATCGTGCGGAGATTACCAATTATCCTATTATGAATGGATATAGTCGAATTGGTCTGACTGGTAGTGATCCGGCTGGCATGGAGGGAATTGATTTTGGAAGAGTGCGTACCTACCGTAGGGCTATGAGTGCAAAGACGATGGCCAGTCAGAAGAAACTGATGGCTAGCGAGATCGCCTGGACGGTGGCAGCTGTTCCGCAGGTGGAGTGGGCCAAGAAAGTGTTCCCGGATGTGTCTGTGGACGAGGCGATGGACCTTTTATGGGAGAAGATTTTATACGCTGTTCGTATTACAGAGGGTGGCGATGCCGTTGCAGCCTGGGATGCGCATGCAAAGAATTTAAAGGCCAATTGCGACAGACTGAATGCGGCACAGTATTGCAAACTGCATTATAAAAATAGTTTGGGAACGGACTTTGTAGTGGGTTTGGTAGAGAACCATATCTGGGAAGGTGGCGCTGAGGTTTCTGGAACAGGTGTAACATTTGAGGCAAACCTGCCGACAGAGGAGATATTTACTATGCCGGACCGCCGCGTGGCCGAGGGTACGTTGGTTTCCTCACGTCCATTAAGCTATCAGGGTACATTGATTAAGAATTTTTCTTTGACTTTTCAAAATGGTGCTGTGGTGGATTTTCAGGCAGAGGAAGGCTATGAGGCATTAAAGAGTCTCGTGGAGACCAGTGAAGGAACCAGACATTTGGGCGAGGTAGCCATTGTTCCTTATTCCTCCCCAATCTCTCAGATGGGTGTGCTGTTTTATGAAACCTTATTTGATGAGAACGCGTCCTGTCACTTTGCATTGGGCAATTGTTATCCAACGACCATCCGTGGTGGTGAAAACTTCAGCGATGAGGAAATGATGGCGCATGGTGGAAATATCTGCCCTGAGGAGCATGTGGACTTTATGGTGGGAACCGCAGATTTGACCATTACAGGAATTTCTGCAGATGGCACAGAAACAGTAATTTTTGAAAGTGGTGAATGGGTCGAAAAATAAACGAATTGTTTATAGATTTTTGATCAAACCTGTTGTAAAATCATTGTAACGATATTAATAAAAGGGGGCTTTTCATTTATGGGAAATGCAGCAGCAAAAGTCGTAGCGGCGTATATTGAATCAAAGGATTTCCATTGGTCCTACTCCAATGAAGAAGAAACTACTATCCGTCTTGGCGTTAAGATGGATAACATCAACGTTGAGATGTTTGCACATTTCGATGATGATTGCGAATCCGTAAGTATCATGGGTCGCGGTATGGGAAATATTCCTGCAAACAAGTTTGATAAGGGATATAGCCTTTGCAACGATATGAACAATGAATATCGTTGGATTAAGTTCTACATCGATAATAGAGACGGTGAGATCATGGCTCAGATCGATGCCGTAATCCAGTTGGATTCTTGCGGTGACGAGGTTTGGGAATTATTCGTTCGTATGGCTAAGATTATGGACGAAGCTTACAACAAAATTATGGAAGGATTATGGGCTAAATAATTTATGAGCGCAAAGGACAATGTTGTTTATTCAACTTCTTTGTCGTTAGTTCCATCTGAAACCATCATACCCGAGGAAACTATCCTCGGGTATGTTAAGTTAATGCTGACACCTGAGTCTACATTACAGATTATGCTTACAGAGAGCGCACGACAGGAATTAGAGCAGGTTCGCCGATACATGGAATCCTGCAATTTGGATCTGGAATTGATGAAAAAGGGCCTTTCCCACTTAATTACGATGATTAAGCGTGGCGAAAACCCTGAAAATACAACTTATACTAACTTCCTGCAGAACGCACCAAAGGATGTTTCTGCGTTGGACATTTTAAAGATGGCAATGCAATCCGCCAAGGTGCCAATTAATGATACCTTCGCAAATGGTAAGACCCTGAATGATGTCTTTAATTATTCGGACACATTAAAGGAATCCATTCCGGTAAGAGAGACGAAGGAAGAAAAAAAGACTGAAAAAGAAGAAAAGCCAACCCGCGAGGAGGCTCCATTCCGTCAGGATCGCTTACAAGAGGAGGATGATTCTGAGCGTGAGCCGGATAAGAAAAAGGAGTCAAGCTCCCGCAAGATTCCAAAGCCTGCCGCAGGCGATTACATGGCACTTTCTGAATATTATAGAAAGCTCTCCTGTGCTTTACTGGACGAAATCAAGGGCCAGGACGATGCGGTATCTAAGTTTGTAGAGGGTTGTTTCCGTGGGCAGATGGTGGCAGAACAGGAGCATAAGAAGTCCCCTCGTGCGCACTTCATGTTCTTCGGCCCTCCGGGAACCGGTAAAACCTTCTTAGCGGAGACGGCTTCTGAGTTAATGGATATTCCGTTTACGAAGTTAGACATGTCCACATTGACCGAGAGTGCCTGGGCGGATTTCCTTCGCTTCGTGAAGAAGAATCCGGAATGCCTGATTTTGATCGACGAGGTGGAGAAGCATAAGCAGGGCCCAATGCTCTTTTTACAGATTTTGGGTTCTGGTGAAATTTCCGGTGTGGACTTTACGAAGTCCATGATCATTTTTACCTCCAATCTGGGCAGCCAGTTATATGAGAACCGTCGAGATAATTTAACGACATTGCCAATCAAGGTCATCTTAGATGCACTTGGCGGCGAGGATGGACTCCCACCAGAATTCTGCTCTCGTCTGGCAACTGGTAATGTCATTGCATTCAATCATTTGAAGCTGCATCATCTGGTGGAAATGACCGACAAGCAGTACCGCGAATTTGCCACAAACATGCATGAGGAATATGGCTGGAACATCTCTTACGAGAAGGAACTTCCAATGTTTTTCTTGTACCACATTGGTGATGAGGCCGATGCACGTATGGTGTCCGGTCAGAGTGGTAACTTCATTAAGAGTGAATTGTACGAATTAGGTCGTCAGCTGGTGGGTATGCAAAGGCAGCTAAACCAGCCAATCACCTCTGCACACATCGGAATTGATTGGAATGGTATTGATGAAGATATCCAGAAGCTGTTTGTTAATAAGGGACAGGCAGAGGTTCTGTTCTTAGCAGATCCAAAGTATCGTGAGCTGATGAAATTTGATGAGGAGCATTTCATCATCCATTGGGCAACCAATCTGCAGGAAGCTACAGAAATGCTGAAGTATGATTTGTCCGCTGTATTTGTGGATCCTTTGTTGAACCCTGGTACGGACAATTCGAACATCATGAGTATTGCGGATTATAACACCGATGGTGTGAAGTTCTTCCACAGTCTGGTGGAGACCGACTCCGACCTTGCGGTATATGTAATGGACGTTAATAAGGTGATGGCACCAGTGGACAGAAGAACCTTCTTACAGGAAGGTGCTTATGACATTGTGATGTTAGATACTTCTATTCCAGATGGCTTCAATCGTCAGTTTAGTGAGCTGATGTATGAATTGTACATGGAACGTGAGAGTTTGAACTTCTTCTCCCAGGGATGGGTTATCGGGTTCAAGACCCGCCAGGATGTTTCTCAGGGCAATGGCCATGTGGTTATTACGTATTATGATATTTGCAAGCAGAAGGCGATTGATGTGGCCAGTCAGGCTACGATTCTGAATGAAACCGAGCGTCCAAAGGTGCGCTTCAGTGACATTATCGGTGCGGATTCTGCAAAGGAAGATTTGAAGTTCTATTCCGACTTCTTAAAGAATCCAAAGGCATTTTTGGCAAAGGGTAATAAGGCACCACGTGGGGTTATCCTTTACGGACCTCCGGGAACTGGTAAGACTATGCTTGCCAGAGCAATGGCTGGTGAAAGCGATGTAACCTTTATTTCCACAAATGCAGCAGCGTTTAAGAATAAGTATGTCGGCGAAAGTGAAGCAAATGTGCGCAGACTCTTTGCAAGAGCCAGAAAGTATGCGCCATCCATCGTTTTCATCGATGAAATTGATGCCATTGGTACCCAGCGTACGGGCGACTCCAGCAATCGTCATACGGAAGAACTTTTGAATGCGCTTTTAACGGAAATGGATGGCTTTGACAGCATGCAAAACGTTAAGCGTCCGGTGTTTGTCCTTGCAGCTACGAACTTTGGTGCACGTGATGGTGACCATAATGTGAAGCTGGATGAAGCGTTATTGCGCCGTTTTGACGAGCCAATTTATGTGGACCTTCCTAAGAAGGAAGACCGAGTGAAGTTTATTCGTATGAAGCTTTCCAAACTTCCAGAACATACAGTTACAGAGGATGTAATTGAAAATCTGGCAGACAGAACGCCGGG
>JAZUHV010000226.1:0-8459 GCA_045641925.1 Butyrivibrio sp. | reverse complement strand
TTTGCATCTAAAACATCTTCACGGATATAATCCGGAACACGCAATTCCTTCGGAGAAATCAGAATAAATTTAATATCTTTATATCTTGCCAGGGAATTGATAAGAGAGTGTACAGTTCTACCAAATTTTAAATCGCCGCATAGACCGATGGTCAAATTATCAAAATGACCCTTCATTGCCTTGATGGTCATTAAGTCAGTTAAGGTTTGGGTTGGATGCTGATGTCCGCCGTCGCCTGCATTAATAACCGGAATGCCGGAGTGGAGCGATGCAACAAGTGGTGCACCTTCCTTCGGGTGACGCATTGCACATATATCTGCATAACAGGAAATAACACGAATCGTGTCTGAAACACTTTCGCCTTTGGATGCGGATGAAGAGTCCGCTGAAGAAAAACCGAGAACAGAACCACCAAGATTTAGCATGGCAGCTTCAAAACTGAGTCTTGTACGAGTGCTTGGCTCGTAGAATAAAGTGGCTAGCTTTTTGCCTTTACAACATTCTGCATATTTGGCCGGATTGGCTTCAATGTCTGCTGCGATGGCAAATAACTCATCCAACTCCTCAACGGAGAAGTCCAATGGACTGAGCAAATGCTTCATGATATCCTCCAATCTTATCTCTTAACATAAGAGATACCGAGTTCTTCGCTCGGTATTTTTTTCGATTTTACTCTTTCTAATTCAGAATATCAATAGAAAAGTTGAGAAGTTTGACAAGAACTGATGAATGGCATATTATCACGCTATAAAGAAACTGAAATTGCGTCAATTATGTGAGGTAAATATATGAATAAAGCAATAAAAAAGGTGCTTGCCTTTGTTTGTGCATGCACCATGATGGGGACTCTGCTTACAGGCTGCTTTGGGGGCAGAGCAAAGATCGACAGTATATGGGATGTTATCAGGCTTGCCTTGGATGAGGCAAAATATACTGCGACGACAGATATCACTGCAGATATTGGGAATGGTAAACTAAGCGCTACCATTGAAGAACGATGTGATGGTTCTGCAACCATATTTAGCGCAGTGGTGTCCATTGGGGGTGTGAATGTTTCCTTAAAGAATATGATGGTCATTACCGGCAACGAATTATATTTGAATGTGGCAGGAATTTTAGGTGGAGTTTCCAGTGCTGCCAAACTATTAAATATTGACGTAAAGGACTATATGGCAGAAACCGACTGGGTTGTATTAAAAGAGCAGGGCGCATTTGATTTGAACTTATATAGTGATGAGGTAATTAACGCCCTTGCGATTTTAGAAGATACTTATAAAGAATATCAGACGACTGAGGACCATGCTTTTATCTTAGAAAGCGAGGACGATGAAACCCTGTTGAAATTACTCAATGCAACAGGTGCGATGATTGCTGAGAATAAGGAAAAGTGGTCTGAGGATGGCGTGGTTGCATTTGAAAACCAGTCCAAGGTATGGGGCTCAGACGAGAATGGCATTTTATCACAATTTATGGATATTTTTGTAGAAGCCCTGATTAAACGTGGTGTTCGTATCGATGGTTATGTGAAGAACGAAGCAAACAAACTAGGTGAGTCCTGGGATCAGGAGGATTTCTTAAATGCATTCCAATCTGCAGAAGAAAGTCTTAAGAATTTGGAAGACAGAATCCAAAGTGGTGAATTGGAAAAATTGAACCTCCGTCTTTCGGCGAAACATGACCCGAGTTTGGATACCTACACCTTTATGGCAGATATGAATACCGTTTTAGATACAGAAGAGGGAAAGCAGGAGGTATCCTTTTCCATGAAACGCTCCATGCTGGTTTGTGAACCGCCTAAGGTAACGATTCCGGATGAAACCTCGGATTTGATGAAGTATTTTGAAACCTCCATAGACAAGCTCGCCGATCAGTACGTGAGCAGCGGCCGTTTGCAGGAACTTTTGAATACGCTTTCCCAGTTTCGTGGTGAAGAAGGGTTTGAATGGCTGGAAAATATAGATTTGTCCGGATTGAATGGTAATAGGGATGAAACACCAACCATGAAAGAGGAGCAGGTTTATGTGATTGGTAAGGATTTGCCTGCGGGACGATACGTATTACTGGCAAAAAAGGATGTAAAGAAAAAGTCCTATACCATTATCAAGGATGAGAAGGAAATTGATTGGGGATCCGTGGACGTGAACACCTTTGTGGATGTTGTGGATGGCGCTGAACTTGGCGTAAGTGGATGCGATGTCATAGCAAGAGCGGATGCCAGGCTAGATAATACAGGCAGCGGTATTTTTGAAGTCGGCGTGGATGTTACGGCGGGGACCTATCAGATTAAGGTGAATAAGGATTCAGAAACCATATATTATGGTGTTTATTCTGGTATTCCGGATACGAAATATTTCACGAATCATCTGTCCGGAGAACTGATAAAGGATCAGGTGGAGAGTGCTAAAATCTCTGTAACATTAAAGAATGGACAGTTTATTCGATTAGAGGGCTGCCATTTGGAATAAGCTTTATAAGCCAATTTGCTTTTTGGTTGCAAATTGGCTTATTTATTGTAAAATAGAAATAGTATGACAATGAATAAGTGAGGTTTTTGAAATGATTCAAGCAAATAATGTGACGCTCCGAATTGGTAAAAAAGCGCTGTTTGAGGATGTGAATATTAAGTTTACTCCGGGCAACTGCTACGGATTGATTGGCGCTAACGGCGCAGGAAAATCCACCTTTTTAAAGATTTTATCCGGTCAGTTAGAGCCTAGCAAGGGTGATGTAACCATGTCTCCGGGAGAAAGACTTTCCGTTTTGGAGCAGGATCACTTTAAGTATGATGAATATACGGTTTTGGATACCGTAATTATGGGCAATGAGCGTCTTTATCAGATTATGAAGGAAAAGGATGCTATTTATGCCAAGGAAGATTTCACCGAAGAAGATGGTATTCGTGCCAGTGAACTTGAAGGTGAATTCGCAGAGATGAATGGTTGGGAAGCTGAATCCGATGCAGCGCAGCTCTTGAATGGTCTTGGTGTGGAAACCGAACACCATTACAAGCTGATGAGCGAATTAAATGGTAGCCTGAAGGTGAAGGTTCTCCTTGCAAAGGCACTGTTTGGCAATCCGGATATTCTTCTTCTCGATGAGCCTACGAACCACCTGGACCTTGATGCAATTGCTTGGTTAGAGGAATTTTTAATTGATTTTGAAAATACGGTTATTGTTGTATCCCATGACCGTTATTTCCTGAATAAGGTTTGTACCCAGATTGCGGACATTGATTATGCGAAGATTCAGCTGTATGCCGGAAACTATGATTTCTGGTATGAATCCAGTCAGTTGATGATTAAGCAGATGAAGGAAGCAAACAAAAAGAAGGAAGAGAAGATTAAGGAATTACAGGAATTCATTCAGAGATTCTCTGCAAATGCTTCTAAGTCCAAGCAGGCAACCTCACGTAAGAGAGCATTGGAAAAGATTGAATTGGATGATATTAAGCCATCCAGCCGTAAGTATCCATATATCGATTTTCGTCCACAGCGTGAAATCGGTAATGAGGTATTGACGGTTGAACACTTAACAAAGACTGTTGATGGCGTGAAGGTTTTGGATGATGTGTCCTTTATCATCAATCGTGATGACAAGGTTGCGTTTGTCGGTTCTGACGAATTGGCAAAGACCACAATGTTTAAGATTTTAACGGGAGAAATGGAGCCGGACAGCGGTAGCTATAAGTGGGGTATTACAACCTCTCAGGCATATTTCCCTAAGGATAATACAAAGGATTTCGATTGCGAAGATACGATCACAGAATGGTTGATGCAATTCTCACCAGAAAAAGATGTAACCTATGTACGTAATTTCCTGGGTCGTATGTTATTTGCAGGCGATGACGGTGTTAAGAAGGTTCGCGTTCTTTCCGGTGGTGAGAAGGTGCGTGTTATGTTATCCAAGATGATGATCATGGCATCCAATGTCCTTTTGATGGATGAGCCAACCAACCATCTGGATATGGAATCCATCACAGCATTGAATACCGGTATGACAAAGTTTAAGGGCGTTATTTTGTTCTCATGCCGTGACCACCAGTTGGTTCAGACCACTGCAAATCGTATTATGGAATTTGTTAATGGTCAGTTGATCGATAAGATTACAACCTATGATGAGTACTTAGAGAGCGATGAGATGGCTCGTAAGAGACAGTCAATGAGCAGCTTCACAGAAGAGGAAGAAATCGATAACGAATGATTCAAACGAATGAACTTCAATTGAATAAAAGCAATAGTTATCAATTGGGCGTGTTCGCAAACGGCAGGAAAAGTTATCACTTTGGGTTTGCTTATGCGGGACCGCAGGTGCATCTATTGCTATTTCAGGCAATGGGAACAGAACCAGTTGCAGACATCCTTTTGGATGAACAATACAAAGAAGGAGATGTGTTCACCGTCGATATTGTTGGCGCAGAACTCCGCAATTATCTTTACCTGTATGAGTGCGACCATGTGCGTATGACGGATCCATATGCCACCAGACTGGCAGGCTGCGGTGCGTTTGGCATCCCATCGGCTGTTCAGTATGGCGTGATTGGTTCTGCGGAATTTGACTGGAAGGGGGATGAGCATCCTTCAATTCCGGCAAATGAAATGATTCTTTACCGCTTGCATGTCAGAAATTATACGAAAAGCCGTTCTTCAGGAGTTACAAAAAAAGGAACCTTTGCTGGTCTTCGGGAGAAAATTCTGTATTTGCAGGAATTGGGTGTAAATGCAGTTGAGCTGATGCCCGCTTATGAATTTGAGGAAGTAAACGAGGGTGGCTCCTTAAACTGCTGGGGCTATTCCAAAGGCTTTTATATGGCTCCGAAGGCTGCCTACTGTGCATCCTATAATGGTTCGGCAATAAAGGACTATACTACCGAAGTCAAGGAAATGGTAAAGGCGTTCCATGCGGCAGGTATGGATGTCATTATGGAGTTTTATTTTCCATCCGATATCACTGGCGGAATGGTTGTAGATTGTATTCGTCATTGGAGACGTGTATATCACATCGACGGTGTGCATTTGATTTGTGATGAACGCATTCGCATGATGCTCGCGCAGGATCCGTATTTAAAGGATTTAAAACTTCTGTATACCAATTGGTATCAGGACATTAATAATCATAATTTATATGAATATCATGAGGGCTTCAGCCAGGTGGCAAGGCGTTTGCTAAAGGGTGATGAAGACCAAATGCAGAAATTTTTGGATGCGTTTCGTCATAATCCATCCCACGCTGCGAATATTAATTTTGTGACAACTAACAATGGTTTCACCCTGATGGATTTGGTGAGCTATGATCGTAAGCATAATGAGGAGAATGGAGAGCATAATCGCGATGGCGCTGATTATAATCTCAGTTGGAATCATGGCGTAGAGGGACCTACAAAGACTCGCAAGATTGTGGCACTTCGTAATAAGAGTCGTAAGAATGCAATGGCTATGCTTCTATTAGCACAGGGCGTTCCAATGATTTATGCGGGAGACGAATTTGGCAATAGTCAGAATGGTAATAATAATACCTATTGCCAGGACAATGAGACCGGCTGGGTGAATTGGAACAATTTAAAAAAAGATGCAGTATTCTTTGAATTTGTAAAGATGCTGATTGCATTTAGAAAGACGCACAAGGTTCTTCACATGGAAGAGGAAACCTTCATGACGGATTATCATTACTACGGGCTGCCGGATATTTCCTATCATGGAAGCAGAGCCTGGTATCCGGACTTGGTGCATTATTCCCGCCATGCAGGTGTTCTTTTGTGTGGTCGATACGCAGAGGAAGAAGAGGATATTTACATTGGCTTTAATCTGCATTGGGAAGAGCATGAACTGGCACTTCCAACCATTGCAGGTAAGAAGTGGGAGTTCCTGTTTGATACGATGGAGGGCTGGATTCCAAAACTGGATGAGGACAAAAAATTTGCGATTGCGCCTCGCTCCATTGTCGTTCTGAGAAGTATCAAATGATTTTTTGAATGACGAAAAAAGTATTGAAATAGATAGTATTCTATTGTAAAATATTACAAGATGTTTGACTGCGCCTTTGCGGTTAACAAATATTAGGAGGTAATACAATGGTTACAGCAAAAGATGCGAAGCTGGGTACTACAGTTGAGTATGAAGGAGATGTTTGGGTAGTTCGTGACAGACAGCACGTTAAGCCTGGTAAGGGTTCTCCATATGTTAGAATGAAGTTACAGAAGGTTATTGGAAAGGGTGTTGTAGAAACTTCTTTCGCTCCGGAAGATAAGTTTAATCAGGCACATATTGATAAGTCTGAATATCAGTACCTTTACAGTGATGATGATTTCTACTATTTCATGAATAATGAGACTTATGAGCAGGTTCAGCTCCCTGTTTCTGATGTAGCAGAAACCATGAAGTTTGTTAAGGAGAATGAGAATGTAAAGCTTTCTTCTTATCAGGGCAATGTATTTGCAGTTGAGCCTCCACTCATCGTTGTTCTCGAAGTTACCGAGACTGAGCCAGGCTTCAAGGGCAATACCGCTACCAATGCAACTAAGCCTGCTACCGTTGAAACCGGTGCTACTCTTCAGGTTCCTTTGTTCGTTGAAATCGGCGATAAGATCGAAATCGATACCAGAGAAGGCGGAGAGTACAAGTCCAGAGCTTAATCTCTATTTTAAAATTTCACCGGGTTGGGGTTCTTCCAACCCGGTATTTTTCTTCTTAGCAGTTTCTTGCTAATTTCCTTTTTAAACAGTGAATATCCTTCCTTGGCTTGCCGGCTACATACAGGAAAGGATTTTATGACATATTTGGAATTTATACAAAAAGTGCGCGACGGGATTGCTGCCTGCTGCGATGAGAGAGACGAGGTGATACTGAAGACAATCACGAAAAATAATGGTTTAAAACTGGATGCTGTGGTTATTCAGCGAGAGGGACGTGATATTTCACCCAGTATCTATTTAAAGCGTTATTTTGAAGAATATGAGGATGGTATGAGCATAGAGCAAATTATCGATACCATTATGTTCATTGAGAAAAATTGTAAATTGGAATGTGACCTTCGAACAAAGGATTTGACCGCTTTTGATTATGTGAAGGATCATGTGTGCATGAAACTCGTAAACACAAATCGAAATGCAGAAATGCTGGCGGACATGCCAAGCCGTACCGTTTTGGACCTATCGATTATTTACTATGTTTTGGTGGATACGAAGGATGACTGCGTAGCCTCTTATTTGATTCGTCATGAAAATTGTAAAAACTGGGGCGTGACAGAGGAGCAGTTGTATAAAATCGCAAAGGAAAATACCTTTAACCTGTTTCCGGTTACAGTAACATCCATGTATGATATGGTATTGTCCATGATGCCATCCGATGCCAGTGAAGAACTGCAGGAAGCATTGGAAACCATGAATTCCGCTGAAAACGGAACGATGTTTGTAGTAACGAATGACCGAAAGCATTTTGGTGCAACAGCATTTCTCTATGAGGAGTTTTTGAATACATTTGCACAAGCACATGGAGATTTTATCATTCTGCCAAGCAGTGTTCACGAATTGATTTTTTTGACGGATGTTCATGAGCCGGATAGAGACTGGCTATACCATATGGTGCGCAATGTTAATGAAACGGAGCTGTCAACGGATGAGGTGCTGTCAGAGTCAGTATATCGATACAATGCAATTACGAGGAAAATGGAACTTTTGTAAAAATATAGGAATAATTGACCACTTTAAAGTGATAAATTGAAAAAATCAGAATTAAATAAAATCAAAACGTTGCGATGTGCTTGAATATATCAATATGGTTGATTATAATGAACCTCGGTTGAGGCAGTTAGAACTGCCAAAATATATGATTTCAACTTTAGGAGGAAGAAACACATGTCATACGTTGATGAAGTCTATGAGAGAGTTGTTGCTCAGAACCCAGCTCAGCCTGAATTCCATCAGGCAGTTAAGGAAGTTCTGGAGTCCCTTCGTGTAGTTATCGAAGCTAACGAAGAAGAATACAGAAGAGATGCTCTTCTGGAGAGATTAACCACCCCTGAAAGACAGATTTTATTCAGAGTACCTTGGGTAGATGATAAGGGTCAGGTTCAGGTTAACAATGCAATGAGAATTCAGTTCAATTCTGCAATTGGACCATACAAGGGAGGTTTGAGACTTCATCCTTCTGTAAATATTGGTATTATCAAGTTCTTAGGTTTCGAGCAGATCTTCAAGAACTCCTTGACCGGCTTGCCGATCGGCGGTGGTAAGGGTGGTTCTGACTTTGATCCTAAGGGCAAGTCTGATAGAGAAGTTATGGCATTCTGCCAGAGCTTCATGACCGAACTTCACAAGTACATCGGTGCTGATACCGACGTTCCTGCTGGTGACATCGGAACCGGCGCTCGTGAAATTGGTTTCATGTATGGTCAGTACAAGAGATTGACCGGTCTTTACGAAGGCGTTCTTACCGGTAAGGGAAGTCGGATCGTAGCCATGTCGT
>JAZUHV010000225.1:0-2722 GCA_045641925.1 Butyrivibrio sp. | reverse complement strand
ACGCATACTCTTAACATCTTCCGGTGTACAATAGGTTCTGCCATTTAAAAGCGCTACAGCCTTTGCTGCCGTCATAAATGCGATTGCACCACGGGTACTTGCGCCCATATCAACATACTGAGACAGTTCTGGTGGAAGAATGGTCTCGGTGGTTCTGGTAGCCTGAATAATATTTACAATATACTGCTTAATGGAGGTATCCAAATATACACGCTTGGTCAATCTCTGCAAGAAAGAAATATCCTCTAATTCACAGACAGAATGGCTCTCAGCAAATACTTCCTTCTCGATACGATCCAGAATTTCCATTTCCTCTGCATTGGATGGATAGTTCAGCTTTACCTTCAAAAGGAAACGGTCCATCTGCGCCTCAGGAAGCAAATACGTTCCTTCCTGCTCAATTGGGTTCTGTGTGGCAATAACAACGAAAACATCCGGCAATTCAATGGTCTGTCCGCCGATAGTAACTGCATGCTCCTGCATGGCTTCTAACATCGCAGACTGAGTCTTTGCACTGGAACGGTTAATCTCATCCAACAATAAGAAATTGGAATAGACCGGACCGATTTTGGTCTCAAACGTATTTGTCGTTGCATTATAGGTCTGGGTACCAATAATATCACTTGGAATCAAATCCGGTGTACACTGGATACGGGAAAACTGACCCTTAACTGCATCCGTCATAACCTTTGCAGCGGTTGTCTTTGCAAGACCTGGTACGGACTCTAGCAAAATATGAGTGTCAGTCATCATCGCGATCAATAAAGCGCTTCCTAAGAATGGCTGACCTACTACTTTTTTATTGTAGTAGTCCCAAAGTCTGGCAATAATGTCCGAAGCTTTGGCAAGTTCTTCATTGGTGATAGTTGATTTGTTCTCCATTTCATACTCCTCATAATCCCAACGCTTCTCAGCGTCTTTTTTGTATCCACAGATACTCATGGTAAACATACCACATATCGTATCCGTTTAACAATTGAA
Organism: Butyrivibrio sp.; assembly: GCA_045641925.1. Taxonomy (GTDB): domain Bacteria; phylum Bacillota; class Clostridia; order Lachnospirales; family Lachnospiraceae; genus Eshraghiella. Next base: position 1,741 of record JAZUHV010000225.1, on the reverse strand, counting down.
CTATATTCCTATATAGCAATAAAAAAAAGGATTAAATCCGCAAAATAAACGGATTTAATCCTTTTCTAAATTAATTTTCAGAATCCAAAACACACTGCTGTGCGGCTTCGAAATCCAATGGTCTGTTCCAAACGAAGCCCTGAATATAATCACTGCCACGTTCTCTTAAAATCTTTAACTGGGTTTCCTTTTCAACGCCCTCTGTCAAGACCTCACAGCCCATCAGATGTCCCATCGAAATAATCGCTGATACGAAGGATCTGCTCTTAGCATCCACACAAATATCATCCACCAGACTCTTATCAATCTTCAGCATTGTAATCGGCATCTTAGCCAGATAAGACAAGGCCGTGTAGCCGGTTCCAAAATCGTCAATTGCTACATGGATGTCATAGTCTCGCAGCTTCTGAATATTTTCAATCGTCTGTTCCATGGAATGAACCACGCAATATTCTGTAATTTCAATTTCCAGACACTGTGCAGGGAACCCGGTTTCTGCCAAAATCGAAAGCAGGCTGGACTCAAAGGTTTCCGAACCGAAAGTTCTGGCGGATACATTTACTGATAAAATCAAATTATCCCGAGCCTCTTTAACAACGCTCTTAAACTGGGTCAGTGCATGTCTCAGTACATATTCATCGATTTCAAGGATGAGATCACTCTTCTCCGCTACCGAAATGAACTCGCCTGGACTAACCATCGTGCCATCATCGGTTCGCATACGAACCAAAGCCTCAAAGCCGCGAAGGCGCTTATCTGTAGTTCGATACTGCGGCTGATATTGTAAAAAGAACTGCTCCTTCTCCAACGCCTTGATAATCATATCCTTAATTTCAAGGTGTCGGCGAACGGATTCTTCCATACCCGTATCAAAGCAATAAGCTACCTTTGCATCGCAACGGGTTGCCTCAAACATTGCAATATCGGCATATTTTAAAACATCATCCGACTTTTTCGAATCTACTGGGAAGCCGGCAACGCCGGCATATACCATCATGTAGCATTCCGTCTTGCCCGTTTCTGCTTCTACGATAACCTTTTCCCTTAAGCTCTTAAGAATTCGATTGGCAAGCTCTACCGGTTCATTATCACCATTTGTGATTACAACAAAGTCATCACCACCGCTTCTGGCAATTACACCATCTCGACCAACAACCATGCGCAAACGCTCTGACATCAGTTTTAATACAATATCTCCAAAGTGATGTCCGTAATTATCATTAATCACCTTAAAGTTGGAGATATCCACAAAGATGATATGGAATTTTTTGCCATCCTCTTCCTTACGGCGCAAAACCTTCTGAAGTCCACGACGATTAAAAAATCCGGTCAACATATCCGTCAGGGCTTCATTTTCACGGCGGCCAAACGAACGTGCTAACAGCGTCAATGCAATGATATAAATAACCGTATTACCAAGTCCTGGGAGTGGAGTGAGCATGCGCTCACGAATCATGCTGGAAATCATCAGCAATGTCGCAACGGCAATCAATATAATTGAAATAATATAGCCACGCTTATAATCGCGGCGAATCATTACCAGACACAAACCGAATTGGCCGGCCATCAGCACGCCATTGTAGCTCTGCAACATAGGGTTGATTCGCGACATCATCACAACCATTACCTGCAATGCCACAAAAGCAACCGCGCAAACAATCAAAATGATGATATCCTTTGACTTTTCCTTCATTTCTTTTTTCATACTCATATTCCTAACAAAGATTTATTATTATGCAAT